>CAMEQB010000021.1 GCA_945932505.1 uncultured Spirochaetales bacterium | reverse complement strand
ATAGGTAGTGTATATCTGATATCTGGACAATTGTTGTTGCATAGATAGAAGCAACAATTAAGATAAAAGCAATAAAAGAAAAAAGACGTTTCATGAATCAATGATATGAGTTTTCTTTTTGAAGTTCACTGTTTTAAGGTAAAAACTTTCACTTTTCTTCAACGTTGCAATATCTGTTAATGCCCACTGCCTTGGGGTATCAATTAATTTATTGACCATTAACTTAATGTCTATTAAAATAATTATATGAAAAGATTCTATGGTAGAGAGAAAGAACTAAGCACGCTTAAAAGAATAGAAAAGCAATCAGAAAGCAGTGCTACATTTACTGTTCTTATGGGGAGACGAAGGGTAGGAAAGACAGAGCTTACAAAAAGAATAATGGATAATAGTGAGCATTCCTGCTATCTCTTTACCAGTAAGGTTGCTGAGCCTTTGTTAGCTCTTTCTTGGCAGGAAGATATCTTTAATAACCTGGGATTAAGGATCCCTGGAAAGATTGATAATCTAAAAGACTTATTTAAAGAGTTGTTTATCTATTCTGAAGAGAATCATTTTACTCTTGTTATCGATGAGTTTCAGGAAATAGAAAAAATAAACAAAGCATTCTTTTCGGAGTTTCAGAATCTATGGGATACATATAAAAATAAATCAAAGATGAATCTGATTGTGTGTGGATCCATATACTCTCTAATGGTCAAGATCTTTGAAAATGCTAAAGAGCCTCTGTTTAGTAGATGCAATTTAAAGATGACTCTTAAGCCGCTCCCTCCTTCTGTCATAAAGGAGATCCTTTCTGATTACTATCCAAAATACACTAATGAAGATTTACTTTGTCTATATATGCTGACAGGAGGAGTGCCGAGATATATATCTCTCTTAATGGATGGCGGAGTATACACAAAAGACGAGATGATAGAATTTGCTGTATCTCCTTCTTCTCCTTTCCTTACAGATGCAAAAGATATTCTGATATCAGAGATAGGAAATGATTACTCCATCTATTTCTCTATTCTTATGCTTATTGCAGATGGATATACTACACAAAGTGAGATTGATAGTGTGGTTGGGAAAAACACTGGTTCCTATATAGAAAAACTGGAGTCAGTATTTAAATTCATCAAGAAAAACAAGCCATTATTTGCTCCTGAGAACAGCAGGAAGACACATTATGAGATTGATGACCAATATATAAAGTTCTACTTTAGGTTTATATACTCCAATCTAGTCCTAATAGAGTTGGAACAATATGACAGGCTAAAAGAAATAGTGATGAGGGATTATGAAACTTATACTGGTAAAACTCTTGAAAGATACTTCTTTGAGTCTATGAAAGAGAAGGGCGGGTTTACTCTTCTTGGTCCATATTGGGATAGAAAGGGTGAAAACGAAATAGATCTCCTCTCTTTGGATTCTTTTGATAAGACATGCCACATCTATGAGATTAAAAGAAACAAAGAGAAATATAACGAAGAGAAGCTAGCGAAGAAGGCAGAAAAATTCTCAGAAAATATTCCTGGGTATAAGATAGATTTGATAGGTCTCAGCATCTCTGATATGTAAGCCTTTTTGTTTCTCAAATATGGCTCTATTGTTATTGTTAAGAAGCCTCCTGAATACTAGACTGATAGTATGATGGATATGACTGAAGGGAGGCCCTTGAGGCATCTTGTTAAATATGCTGTTCCTTTGTTATTAGGAAACTTGATGCAGCTGATGTATAACGCTGTAGACTCTATTATCGCAGGTCGTTTCATTGGGGAGGCTGCACTTGCTGCAGAGGGTATAGCAGAGCCTGTAATGAATATGATCATACTCCTGATCTCTGGAATTACTATAGGATCGGGTGTATTGATGAGCGAAGCCTATGGCGCCAAAGATATGGATAGAGTGAGAAAACTAAATGCCACCACCCTGATCCTTGGGCTTATTGCTGGAAGTATAGTAGGCTTACTTGGCTTTTTTCTCTCCCGTTATATTCTCATCCTCATGGATACTCCCTCTTCCATCCTCGATAAAACTACATGGTATCTCTCAATTACATTCCTTGGAGTTCCCTTTGTCTTTGTATTCAACGCACTCTCTGCGGGGCTTAAGAGTGTTGGAGACAGTAAGACACCACTGTTGTTTCTTGCTTTCTCTTCCATATTGAATGCTGTCTTGGACTTGATCTTCCTTGGTTTATTAGGATTTGGAATCATATGCTCAGCAACAACAACAGTAGTTGCTGAGATAGTCTCTGCTTTTCTCGCTCTTTGGTGGACCGGAACAAGGAACAAGGAAATATTCCCGCGCTCCCGTGATCTTAGAATAAAGAAAGATAGTGTTCTGAGTATTGTAAAATATGGTGGCCCAACAGCACTTCAGCAGATGGTGCAGCCACTGGGAAAACTATTTATCCAGGGAGCAGTAAACTCCTTGGGAGTAGCTTCTATCGCTGCCTTCAATGCTGCTGCCAGAGTCGACTCCTTCGCTCTTATTCCTGAACAGGGAATAGCTGCAGCTGAAGCAACATATATTGCCCAAAATAGGGGAGCAGGCAAAAAAGAGAGAGTTATGAAGGGCTTCTGGTCAGGAGTGGTGCTGGAACTTAGTTATGCATTATTTATCGGGGTGGTTGTATTCTTTCTTAAAGACGGTATAGTCTCTCTATTTATCGACGGTGAGAGTGCAAAAAACGTTATAGAGAGGGGAGCAAGCTACTTGGGGGTGATGGCATTTCTTTATGCCCTACCTTCTATGACTAACTTGGTACAGGGTTTTTTCAGAGGAAACGGCAAGATGTATACCACAATAGTGGGTACTACAGTCCAGATTACTGTACGCACTATCTTTACATTTATCCTTACTCCAAAACTGGGAATAATCGGGATAGCTTATGCTTCTGGATTAGGATGGGCCATGATGCTGGCATGGGAAATTCCATATCTATTCATCACAGCCCACAAAAGAGGATATAAAATCAGAGGTATGTGACCTCGACTTCCATAGTTTTGCCACTCTCTTTTTTCACTGTCTTTCCTTCGATCCTTTCTCCGTTTACAGTGAGAGAGTATTCGTTGCTTCTTCTACCTGAGATATGGAGAGTTGTGTCACCGATCTTTCTTGTGGCAGTGAACTCATTGATCTCTTTAGGTAGGCATGGATCGATTTTCATGCCGTCCAGGGTTGGTGTAATACCCATAATAAACTGAGAAGCGTTTACAAATGTCCAAGCTGCACATCCTGTGAGCCAGCTGTTCTTTCCTTCGCCTTCGTTCTGGGCATCTCTTCCAGCAACCATCTGTGAGTATACATAAGGCTCCGTCTTATGTATTTCGCTGATGTCTTCCAAGTATGCAGGACAAATCTTCTTATATATTTCAAAGGCTCTGTCTCCGTGGCCCAGATAAGCTTCTGCACAGCTTACCCAAGGGTTGTTATGACAGAAGATACCGGCATTTTCTTTGTATCCTGGAGGATATGATGACACTTCTCCAAGGTTCAGGTGATACTCTTTGTAAGCTGGCTGCAACAATACGATTCCATACTTTGTATCCAGATACTTCTTTACGCTTTCCAGAGCTTTTTCAGCCTTGCCGTCTTCAACTCCGATTCCAGCCATTACACACATGCCCTGAGGCTCGATAAATATCTTTCCATCGTCACAGAGATGGCTTCCTACAGGATTAGAGAAAGCATCATAGGCTCTTACAAACCACTCTCCATCCCAGCCAGCTGTCTCTGTGGCTTCTATCATCTTCTCTATTTCTTTCTCTACTTCTTTCTTTTCATCTTCCAAACCTAAGTGGGAAAGAATCTCTACATACTGCTTTGCGTATTTCACAAAGAGGCCGGCGATGAACACAGACTCAGCTTTTCCACTTTCAAAGTTGGAGCAAGTCTGGAAACTCTCTCCAGGAGTGGAAGAGAAGCAGTTTAAGTTCAGACAGTCGTTCCAGTCTGCCCTGCCGATTAATGGTAAGCCGTGAGGGCCTTTATGTGAGATAGTGTATCCTATACAGCGCCTCAGGTGCTCCAAGAGACTCTTTGCTTTTGTTTCGTCATTGTTGAATGGAACGTTTTCTTCAAGAATAGACCAGTCTCCTGTCTCCGAGAGGTATGAGTATGTGCAGGCAACAAGCCACAACGGGTCGTCGTTGAAGCCACCGCCTATATCTGCATTGCCCTTCTTATCAAGTGGCTGGTACTGGTGGTATGTAGATCCATCTTCAAACTGAATAGATGCTATGTCGATTATTCTCTCTCTGGCCCTCTCAGGGATTATATGCATAAAGCCAAGTAGGTCCTGGCAAGAGTCTCTGAAGCCCATTCCTCTTCCGATTCCACTTTCGTAGTATGAAGCGGAGCGGGACATGTTGAATGTGACCATACACTGGTATTGGTTCCAGATGTTTACCATTCTGTCGAACTTCTCGTCGCCAGTAGTTATATGATAAGAAGACAAAAGAAGATCCCAATAATCTTTAAGTTCCTGTAGTTTTTTCTCTACATCTTCTTTCCTCTGATACCTATTCTGCATCTCATGGGCTTTCTCTTTATTGATGACGCCTGGTTTCTCCCATTTTTCTTCATCTTTGTTTTCGATGTATCCCAGTACAAAGATAAGAGTCTTCTCTTCCTGAGGGGCGAGAGTAAATCTGTTTTCAAGGGCAGCAATAGGAGACCAGCCTGAAGCATGAGAGTTCTTCATTCTGCCTTCTGTAATGGAAGAAGGGGTATCCCAATTGTTAAAGCGTCCCAGGAAAGAGGCCCTGTCTGAGTCAAAGCCTGTGACTTCCTCGTTTACAGCGAAGAATGCATAGTGGTTTCTTCTCTCTCGATACTCTGTCTTATGGTAGATGGCCTTTTTCTCTATCTCCACTTCACCTGTCGAGTAGTTACGCTGGAAGTTTGTGAAATCATCCCATGCATTCCATAGACACCATTCTACAGCTCCTACAGTTCTGATGTTTCTTGTCTTATTACCATTGTTTCTCACAGTAAGCATCATCACTTCTGCTCTCTCTCCCATTGGTACAAAACACAATAGTTCAGATGATATGTCATCCTTTGTTCCCTTGAAGATAGAGTACCCCAAGCCGTGTCTCGCTTCATAAAAGTCTAAAGAGGTCTTTGCAGGCATAAAGGAAGGAGACCAGACAGCGTTGTCATCTGAAGAGATGTAGAACATACGTCCTCCATTATCTTCAGGGACATTATTATATCTGAAACGTGTGATACGTCTCATCTTTGCGTCTTTATAGAAGTCATATCCGCCTGCAGTGTTTGAAATAAGACCAAAGAAGTCTTCGTTTCCCAAGTAGTTGATCCAGGGAAGGGGGGTATATGGTGTTTCAATTACATATTCTTTTCTTGCATCATCGAAGTGACCGAATTTCACAGTAAGCTCCTTTTAGTTAGTTTATTCAGTGAACTAACAATATTAAAACACTGTTTATGAAATAACGAAAGAAAAAAAGATTAAGAGTTGTCAAATATCTGGTGATTATCCTCTAAAACGCGACATATTTCGGGAAAAACGCGTTCTAAATAATAAGAGGACAATATGAAAGACAATAACGAGTATAAGAAAAACAAAGAGTGTGCGGCATTTGATGAACTGATGATCTATCCTTTCTTCTCTTCCTATTGGGGAAACGATGAGCTCATCTCAACATTTATTGGAGAGAAAATCGAGATAAGAAGATTCTACCCTTTAGTGATGGATATAGCTGTGGGAAAGATGGCTCTCGCTTTAGAGATGGAAGCTGTCAGCGGAGACGACAGCTACTATATTTTTATGAAGAAGATAGATAGAAGTTATTCTTTGAAGGCAATAAAAGATTTAATTATTGTCTCTTTTCTCACCCTATTGGATAAGAAGGACCAAGATAAATATTCCAAGTTATTTTTTATCCTGATAACAGACCTGGATATGGCCCCTGATTTCCTTGTTGAGAGAAAGAACATGCTGGAGGATTATGGTATGGATGGAAACCTCACTGCTGTCTGTATCTACCCTCAGTCTACAGAAGAGGGAGAACTTAAAGATATAGTACTTGAACTCAATAACGGAGAAAGAGGCCCTCTTCTAAATGAGGATATAAGAGCATGCATTAAGTGGCTTAATACAAAAGAGGGAAAAAGAAGATACAAATATTACTGGAAAATGATAGAGAGTAGGTGGAAGGCTAACCTTGCAAAAGAGCTTATGGAAACAGGACTCAATGAAAAAGAGATAAAAGAGGCGTTGGATATGAATGACGACGAGATCTCTTTATTTCGAGAGATAAAAGAACGAAGAGAGAACTTCCTCTCGATGCTATAGGTTAATTCCTATCATTACTAACAGTATAAGAATACCCAATACAGAGCCCATTAGGTACTTTTTGCTTCTCTCATCACTTTCATCAAGGTTCATGGAGAGTATTGCGGGGACGATGGAAATAAGAAGCGGCACTATAAGAGCTGGAATCTTTCCCATGGTATTTACTCCTCCAGAGGAATTGAACTGAGTGATTATGTTTTCAGGGAGCACGATGAAACCAAACGCTCCTAGTATTAGAGAAGCCACAATAAGTGTTATGGCGATTTTCTTATTCTTATTCATAAGTGAATTATAAAGCCTAAAAACAGACTTTCAATACGCTTTATGTGCAGTTTAGTACCAATTTGTGCGTTTCATGTGCGGTTCTGAAAGATGCGAATGCAAAGAAGCGCACATAAAGCGCCAATAGTGCAATTAAAGTGCAAATAAAAAATTATCAAAAATTTTTAAAAACATTTTTTGCCGTTGCTATAGGTGTGCGGGGTGGGGAGTAAATTGTAGTTGTAATAAGGAAGCAAAGAAATGAAAAACACAACAAAGAAAGTTATCACAATCATGGCAGTCTTGATCCTCGCAGTAGTATCTCTTTCTGCAAAGGTAAGCATTAAGAGTACAGCTGGAGCAACAAGATTTTTTGCAATGTCTGTCAATTCAGCTGCAGGTGGATATCTTGTTGACGGTGTCACTGCTGGTGTCGACGCTCTTGTTGATGTTGGTTCCGACAACAAAGTCTCCCTCGAGGCAAATGCCAAGAAGGCAGCAGACAACAGTTTATCAGTTCTTACTTTCAATGCTTCTTTCTACAAAGATGCTTCCATCATGGAAGATATGAAACTCTTCCTTGAAAGCGGAGTAGAGACACACCTTGTTCTTTCTGACGGAATCGGAACAGAGATGGGTCTTGCCTGCAAGGGTGGCATCAGCTATCAGGCATCAGAGAATTTCGAAATCGTCATGAGCGCAGGAGTTAGAAACATGTTCTTCTCAACAGCATGTTCATCAATGTACTCATCTGTTTCACAGTCTGTCAGCATGATCGGTGTAGATGCTGGTGTCGAATGCACATATAAGTTCTGATTGGAGGTCGAATATGACAATGGTATTAATGTTGACAGAGTTGGTAGTGGGAATCCTTGCGATCTCCAAAGTAGTTCAGATCATCTTGAAAATCTATAAGTCTATTCCGGAGGAAAATAGAAAAGTAGCGTAAAACGAGAACATTCATGATTCTTAACCCTCATAGTTTTCCTGGATTTGAGTTTTAAGAGTTCTGATTGTGGAGTATTCATAGTCAAAGATATTTCCTGGTTGTCTTTGGTTTTGGATTACTCTTCTAGGCTTAATTATGTATCGGATGTGGCAGGGCTTTGCTCTCTATAACCCGCTTGGAGGGTAGGGTCCTTCCACTGGAATAATAGAAGGTATCAATCGGCTGTATTTGGCTAGATTAATATCTCTTAGTCCTATCGATTGATAGGAGCTTGGATTACTGTGTCCAGGATAACCCCTGGCCTTCGGAGACCACTCAATCTTCCTTATTACACATACTGTGTCTTCGGAGGCCGAGGGATTATATATATCTCTTTATCTATGGACTTTTCCCGTCCTATAAAGGGGGTGAATATATGACGTAAACCTATCTAAGGTTTATTTTCCTACTGTGAACCTTAGATATAATCGGGGGATTATTTGTTTACGTCTAAAATCTTAAGAGAGTATCAGCAGAAATACTGCTGGCTCTCTTTTTTTAATGTCTATTATCAAAGCAAAAAAGAAAGTATCATCGAGATAATATGGATAGCCAAGAGTTACGTAACGAATTGATAAAGAATAACATAGAGTTTGAAGAAGTCTTCCATAAGGCTGTATATACATCCTTAGAGGGCCATATGCTCTCTCTCCCTCATAGCGAAGCGGAAGCTAAGAATCTCTTTCTGAAGAGCAAGAAGTCCTTTGTCTTGATGACTGTCAAGGGTGATAAAAGGGTAGACTTAAAAGCAATGGCGAAAGAACTTGGTTATTCTTCATTCTCTTTTGCCAAGGAAGATGATTTACTCACCCTTTTGTCTCTTACTCCAGGCTCAGTCACTCCTATGGGGCTCTTAAATGATAAAGAGAGAAGAGTTGTGTTCTACTTGGACTCTGAGTTCAAAGACTCTCTTATATATGTCCACCCAATGGAAAATACATCCTCCCTTCTTCTTTCTTCCAATGATCTATATCATTTCTTGTCTTCCCAAGGCATCAAATGCAATTGGATAGATATAAAGACAAAGGAGGCGTAAATGGAGAGTAGAGTCAAGTTTTTTACACAAGTCGATAACGAAGCAGGAATAGCAAGCCTTGCTGTATTTTTGTATGGAGAAGGAAGCGTAGTAGTCGGCTTCCAGGGTGAAGAGAGAGTTGTGGAGCTAAGTAAAGAGGGAAGAAGAGAAGACTACTTTATTCTTAATACTCTCCTATGGAATGGTAAGAAGGATCCTAGTTTATATTCATTCTATGTCGATGACAGAGAGTATAGATTCGGACTCAGAAACTTCGGCCTTGATAAAAACAAAGGCTTCTTTCTTAATGGCGAGCATTACCCTCTTGATTCATCAAATACGCTTATTACAGACGATATTTCTCTCTTAGATAAAAGTGACGAAGAAGGAATAGTGACTGCATTTCTTTTTCCGTCAGGTCATGTTCCAGAAGAGAATGAGATAGCGCTTCTATCTTCCCATCCTTCTGTGTGTTTCTGGGGATATATAGTAGAAGAGAAAGAAGAAGAGATGAGAAAGCTTAATTCAATTCTCTATTCCCTAGATAAAACGAGAGCTACTATAGGAGTATTTGAAGAGAAAGACGCATTCGTTTCTATCTTCGATCTCTCTGTAGTAAACGAAAAGAAGGGAGACGAGAAAGGGATTGTGGCTCTTAGAGAGGGAGATGGGTTCAAAATATAAGGGCGCTTTTGCTGCGCCCCAGAGTCATGCGATGTAAAGATAGATCATTGCGTAGTGGAAGAGTGTTCCACCCATAATAAAAAGATGGAAAATCTCGTGGCTCTTAAAGTATTTGTTTTTCTCCAGAAACGGAAGCTTCATGGCATAAATAAGAGCACCTATTGTGTATGTTATGCCTCCGAGGAACAAGAGTCTGAAGCCACCGGACGGAAGAGTGTGGTAGATGCTGCCCAGCGATGGAGCACAGGCCCAACCCATTAATAAGTAGATGACTGACGAAACCCACTTAGGGCAGTTGATCCAGAATAATTTGATGACAAGAGCCAGGAGTGCAAGAACCCAGACAAAGCTCATCATTCTTATTCCCCCGACGTTTCTGAGAGCGATTATGCAAAGGGGTGTATAAGTTCCTGCAACAAGGACTCCGATCATTGCATGGTCTATTTTTCTCAATACTTTGTTTTTCTTTTCTCCAATATTAAAGCCATGATAGCAGGATGATGCTCCATAGAGAAAAATAGTGCTGAGGGCAAAGATTGATAAAGATAACAGTTCTACGGAACTAAGGTTATCAGAAGCACCCTTCATCATTAGAAGTGGAGAAGCGATTATGCACATAATAAATGCGATGAAGTGTGTAAGTGCGCTTATTGGATCTTTTGCCTTGAATGATGGTATTTCTTTAGCTCTCGGTAACATAATATTGACTGTCATCTCCGTTTCTCCTTGCAGATACCTTAAATTGCTGATATAACAAACTTGTAATCGGTTTTTTAAAAACCTGTATATAGTTCTATAGGTATCTATGATACTTGTCAAGAGTTTTTTAAAAACCGATATAAAGATTTTGGAGATATTTATGATTCTAAAAATAGATGAAAAAGCATTATCCTCCCTCTCATCCTATTCGCTCCCTTCCTTTAGGGAGATACCTGATGTAGGTTTGTACCTCAATCAGTGCGCCACATACATAAACAGAGTCTTTGAAGATATAGACGGCATATCCATAACTGAGAGCATGATCAGTAACTATGTAAAGAAGAAGTTGATTCCAAACCCAGTTAAGAAACAATACTCAAGAGAGAGTATCGCCTACTTAATATTTATTGCGGTGTCTAAGAACGTCGTGAGCTTGGACGATATACAGGTTCTCTTGTCTCTACAGAGAAAGAACTTTAGAGTAGAAGAGTCTTATGAGTATTTCAGATCTGAGTTTGTATCTGTCTTGAAATATGTGTTCTCTTTGGGAGAGATGCCTTCTCCTATCAATGAGAATGGAAGCATGGAGAAGGAGCTGCTGAGAAATATTCTTGTAACTGTCTCTCATAAAATCTACATCGATCTGGCCTTTGATCTACTGAGGAAAGGAGCAAAGTGATGGTTGACGATAATACTCATTTTATAGGGTTCATTCCACCATTAGAGATAACTAGGGTAGTGGAAAGCGATAGAAAGTGGAGTGAGAAGTATGGGTGTAGAAGCGGACACTCTACACCAGTCCATGTCACTTTAGTTCCTCCATTTGCGTCGGATAAGTCAACGGATGAGATAGTAGATATCCTTAAGGGAATACTTCCTCTTCTCTCTCCCTTTACATCTAAAGTAGATGGATATGGTAGCTTTGGAAATAGGACAATATTCTTGAGAGTGGAACCCAGCATTGACTGGGATAATCTATCAAAGACAATCTCGAAAGGTTTAAAGGCAATGGGGGAGAGCGTGAAAGTGGAGAATAAGCCACTTGTCCCCCATTTGACAGTGGCTAATAGGGATATTCCTCCTGAAAGGTTCTCATTTCTCCTTTCTTCTCTCTCTTCTCATAATTTCTCTTCTTCCTTTACGGTAGATAGCGTCGCTGTCTTCCATAGAGTCGGAAGAGGATGGAGAATAAATGAGGAAGATATAATAAAAATCGGAATGTAATTACTCTCTTGTTAGTGATAGATATGCGCTATAAGCGGAGGCGAAAGCGAAAGTGAGATTGTATCCTCCGCACTCTCCGTCTACATCCAGAGCTTCTCCTATGATCCAGAGATTGGGAACCAGCTTTGACTTAAATGTAACTGGATTCACTTCATCTGTGTCTACGCCTCCCTTTGTCACAGTTGACGAATTGAGCATACCCTTTGTAGTAACAGTGGGAGTCCACTTATAGAATTTATCGCGGTACTCTTCGCTGTCTTTCTTCGATAGGTCACCTATCTTTTTGTCTTTCCAACTTAGTCTCTCCTCTAGGAGTCTCAAGGGAAGAGACGTCTCTTCGTGGAGAGCCTTTATAGCCCTCATATTTCCCTTCAAGTGGAACAACTCTGAAGGAGGAAAAGACGAGAGTGAAATCTCAATTTTGCTCTCGTTTTCCACTTCTCTCGAAATATTCATTATTTCAGGACCTGAGATGCCGTTCCGGGTAAAAAGAATGGAGCTCTCTTTCTTTATCTTTTTGTATTTTATAGATACGTCTTCTACAGTAATACCCTCAACTCTCCCCAAATTCTCCATTACTTTTAAGCTAGTTAATGCGGGGCTAAGGGGAATAATCTTATGTCCCAGTAGGGAAAGTATAGAGAAAAAAGATCCGTCGGATCCAGTCTGAGGAAAGGAGGAGCCACCGGTTGCTACTACGACTTTCTCTGCTTCTATTACGCCTTTATTTGTGGTGAGTACAAAAAAGTCTTCGTTTCTAGCGATGGAGATTACCTTTGTTTCCAGTGAAATGTCTCCCTTTGTAAGGACTCTGATTACATCACTGCTTTTCTCACTGTTAGGGAATATTTTTCCGTCAGAACGAACGTAAGTATCAAGGGAGAGGGAAGAAAAATACTCTCTAATTTTCACGGGAGGAAAAGTGTAGATAGATGGAGAGACGAATCTCTTTTTGTCATAGTAATGGGAAACAGTTTCCCTCGGTTCTCCTTCATGGGTGAGGTTACACTTTCCACCTCCAGTAAGAGAGAGTTTTTTCCCCACTGTTCTATTCTTTTCCAATAACAAGGCCCCAGGAATAAGGGAGGAGAGGAATAAGCCGGAAGCTCCGCCTCCGATAATTACTATTTTTCTTTTCATGAGAGGAGCCCTATTCTCTTCATAAGCCACGGCAGAGCCTTCTCGAAGTCTATGTAAAGCGTAGAGTAATCCTCTTCTTCCATAGTCTTCTTGATAGACTCCAATACAAAGTCTCCTGATATCGATATGGCTTCCTCTAGGCTAGTTCCTCTAAGTAAGGCTCCAGTGAGGGAAGAAGCAAAGACATCCCCTGCACCACAGAAAGACTGGTTAATTTTCTTATGAAAGTGCCATGTTATTCTTTCTCTCGTGCTGTCATACGTGACGTTTCCTATTTTGCCCTTTATTCCCTTTAGGCTCTTTTGATCCCTAGAGAATGATATTCCTTTTAGTACTATTTTTGTTGCTCCCAGCTTCGATAAATCCTTCAAGATAGAAATGATGTCTTCTTCTGTATATTCTTTATGGAAGAGATCTTCTCCAAGAAGAAATGAAGCTTCTGTTAAATTAGGTAGGATTACATCAGAGCCCTTAATGAGCTTATGCATTGAAGATGCGAAGGAGGGTGAGATGCCACTATACATCTTGCCTTCGTCTGCCATAGCAGGGTCCACGATAAGTAGCGTGTCATCTCTTTTGAAATCTTTGACAAACTCTTTTACATGATCGACGTGGCTCTCTGTTCCTAAGTATCCTGTGTATATGGCATCAAAGGAGAAACCCTGTTTCTTCCATTGATTAGTAATAGGAGTGAAATCTGAAGAGAGGTCATGGACAAAGAAGTCATTAAAGCCTGTATGATTGCTCAACAGTGCAGTAGGCAGCACTGCAGTATCGATGCCCATGGCGCTGAGAATAGGAAGAGCCACAGTAATAGAGCACTTTCCCTTGCATGATATATCTTGGATAGTAACTGCTTTTTTCACACTTTGATTCTATATGTCACAAAGTGTGGATTCAAGAGAGTAAGAGGATTTCAGTTTCTATAAAAGAAAAAAGTAGAATTAGAAATCTATAAGGGCTAGAATAAAGGAGGAGGAAAGTAATGATACCTCAGGCCTGGCTGAATTTTTATTGTGTCATACTTATGGCTATACTGGCTGTCGGTATCTATCGACGAAGGACAGGAAGAAGATCTAACAAGCTTTTCTTTTATTTGGTAATTGCTCATGGATTTACTCTATTCTTTGATGGTGTTTATTGGTGTATAGAGGGTAGGTCTAGCTTTTGGCCTATGGCTGTCATCTTTGTATTAATCTACACATTCTGCCTTTTGATGCTTACTCTCTACCACTATTACCTGAGGTCTTTTTGGAAAGAACACTATGGAATCAGAGAAGAGAACTGGCTTAAGTCTTTCCCAATAGCAGTGAACATTGTCTTCAATCTTCTTTGGATCTCAAGTTTCTTCACTCATCTCTTCTTTGTTATGGAGAAGGATGGTAGTTATTATTATACCCGCTATCATATCTTCTCTCAGTTCGGCATTCTTTTGATCCTTCTTCCAGATTTATTGGTTCTAATAAAGCATAGAAAGAAAATGGGAGCAAAGAACTGTCTCTTATGGATATTCCTTCCTACATTGGCCGTTGTAGTGAGGCTCTTCGACCTCAAGTACAAACTTCCATTTGTGTATCCAGTAATAGCCTTATGTATCGTAGGTATATTTACAATCGTAAATGTTGAGATGGATAGAAGTGTAGAGAAGCAACTGTTATCTATCAGGTCTGATATGAGTAAAGTCATGATCAGTCAGATTCAGCCTCACTTTCTATACAACGTATTAAACTCTATATCTATTCTTTGCCATAAGAATCCGGAAAGAGCGGCAGAAGTTACAGATGAGTTTGCAGGGTATATGAGGTGGAACATTAACTCTGTATTCTCATCCGAGCCTGTGTCAATAAATGAGGAGATAAAGCATACAAAGAAGTATTTGGAACTTGAGAAAGAGAGATTCGGTGATATTTTAAATGTGCTATGGAATATTAAGGATGACAGCTTCTATATTCCACCACTTGTCCTCCAGCCACTTGTAGAGAATGCTGTAAGGCATGGAGTGTGTCAGAGAGAAGACGGTGGAACAGTGTGGATTGATATCTACAGTGATGAAACTAACCACTATATAGTCATTACAGATAATGGCGTGGGCTTCGACACATCAAAGCAAAATGAAAGCGATGATAAGCTCCATGTAGGTTTGTCATATGCAAGAGAGCAGGTGGTAGGAATATGTGGTGGAGAAATGGACATTGAAAGCACTCCAGGAAGAGGAACCAGAGTCAGGATTTCTCTTCCTAGAGAGAGTAATACTAATTTCTCACTTCATCATGAGAAAAAGAATACAGATTCAAACTGAAGAGTGGATGACTTTTCTTGTTTTACTGTGTTGCTTCTTGTGTTGAAGTTCTCCTCTTCTCCCTCTTTACTTGGCAGGTTGTCCCAAGCTTCAAGACACAGGTAAGGATCGTTTCCACTTCTCCATACTACAAGGTTCTTGAAGTGAGTTAGCTTTATCTCGACTTCTCTGTCTTTGCCTTTTACTACTGCTTTATTGGCGCTTGGTACTATAAGAGTAGTGTTATTTGAGAAGAATGATAAAGGAAGTTTGTCTTCCACTCTCTCTTCTCCAACTCTCTTACCGTTTGCATCAAGGATGATGGCGTCTTCGTCTCCGCTATCAATATAGACCAGTGCATCACTGTCTTCCATAATAAACCCAGGGTGTATTCCGATACCATATGTCATCTCTTTATCCCCTGTGTTATCAACAATCATTCTAGAAGAGAGAGAGTTTCCTTCAACTTTATACTCTACAAAGAATTTAAACTCTCTAGGGTAGATGGTAAGAGTAGAGTCATTTGATTCTATCATCATCTTTACTCTGTCTTCCTCTTTCTCTACGACTGTGAAAGTCATATCCCTGGCAAAGCCATGCTGCCCCATGTGATATGTTACGCCATCATATGTGTATTCAAGGTTCCTGAGCCTCCCTGCCCAAGGGAAGAGTATTGGAGATCTTCTTTTCCAGGTATAATCTCCTTGATAGAGATACTCTTTCCCGTGACATTTGATGCTTCTTAACTCAGCACCTTCTTCCGTTACTTCTACTTCTAATAAGTTGTTTTTAATAGTGATCATAGCTTTATTCTATTCCCACTCTCTCTTATTTGGAATGACAACTTTTATTCTCTTCTCTAGAATAAAACTATGAAGATAACTATTCTCACTATGTTTCCAGACTCCTTTTCTTCTATCTCTTCCTTTCCTGTAATAAAGAGAGCTATGGACAGAGGATTATTGGAACTAGCAATAAAAGACATAAAAGACTATGGAGGGGGCTCCTTTCGTCATATAGACGACTCGCCTTGCGGAGGAGGAGTAGGCATGATTCTCCGTATCGATACATTGATGAGAGCTCTCTCTGATTCCGTAACGCCTTCTTCCCATACAGTTCTTCTTTCTCCCAAGGGAAGTGTATATAACCAGAAGAAGGCGAGAGAGTTCGCCTCCCTCTCTGACTTGGTGCTGGTATCGGGGCACTATGAAGGCGTTGACAGAAGATTTGAAGACCATGTGGATGAGATGATAAGTATCGGAGACTATATACTGACAGGAGGAGAGCTTCCTGCCTTTGTCATTGTTGACTCTATTTCAAGGCTCCTGAAGGGAACTATAAGAGAGGGTGCAACAGAAGACGAGAGTCATGAGAACGGATTATTGGAGTATCCCCAGTACACTAAGCCTGTAGATTGGAATGGAGAGAAGGTTCCTGAGATTCTTCTCTCCGGCAATCATGGAGCAATCGACGAATGGCGTGAGACACAGGCTCTTCTAGATACCAAAAGACTGAGGCCCGATCTCTTTGAAAAGCATGTTCTGACAGAGAGAGAAAGAAGATTATTGGAGAAGGCTGGGGAGCTATCTTCATAATTTCTTCTTAAATCTTTTCCTTTTCATCACTATATTGAAACCCATTCTCCCCATTGTTTTGGTAAAGTCTTCTTGAACAGGAAAAGCGGCGAGCGCTTATTTTTCTTTTCAATCCCTCCTTTATTCGGCCATGGTATTTTCCATGGCCGTAGTCTTGAAAGAAAGATAGACTCTATAAGGAAATATGGAGAAGTAAGAAGAAAACGAAGTGATATCTACATAAACTCTCCACCCACGCTTAATTAAAAACAAGAATGAATATTGTAGAGTATAGTCAGCAAGAGCGAAAGATCGCATTTTTTCATAATAAAAACTCCTCCTATACGGCTAGTAATCACCTAGCCGTTTTTATGTGCCTTTTCTTCCGCATTAGTGTAGAATGAGAGTGTGGGAGGAAAAAGAAATGAAGGCATTATTCATTGGAGGAAGTGGAACAATAAGCCTCAGCATCGTAAAGAGACTTGTAGACATCGGGTGGGAAGTCTGGACCCTTAATAGAGGAAATAGAGGAGACGAGTTACCAGAGAGCGTCAAGCAGATACATGTAGACATTAACGATGAAGAGGGAGTAAAGAAAGCTTTGGATGGTCTCTATTTCGACACTATTGCAGATTTCATAGTCTTCGATGTAGAGGCTGCAGAGCGTGATATCAGGCTCTTTAGAGGTAAGACGGACCAATATATCTTCATCTCATCTGCTTCTGCTTACCAGAAGCCAATGAAGTCTCCATTTATCACGGAAGAGACACCTTTAGAGAATCCTTATTGGGAGTATTCAAGAAAGAAGAAAGCTGTTGAAGAGCTATTATTCAATGAGTACAGAAATACAGGATTCCCAGTTACTGTTGTTAGGCCTAGCCATACATATGACGACAGAAAGTTCCCTGTAGCAGTCCATGGTCACAATGGTTCATGGCAGGTAGTGAAGAGAATGATAGAAGGAAAGAAGATCATCGTTCCTGATAGCGGCCTATCATTCTGGACTCTCACTTGGTGCGAGGACTTTGCCGTCGGTTTTACAGGCGTCATGGGAAAGAAAGAAGCTATAGGCGAAGCTTATCAGATTACAGGAAGCGATAGGTTAAGTTGGAATGAGATTCTCTCAACTATTGCAGAAGCAGTTGGGGGAGAGTATAAGCCGTGCTATGTTCCTTCTTCTCTTTTGGGTGTAATCGGTGAAAAGTATGGTTATGATTACACAGGAGAACTTCTAGGAGACAAGGCATACACAGTTCTATTTGTAAACTCCAAGCTTGATAAAATATCTCCAGAGATGTGCACAAGGACTTCTTTTAAAGAAGGCGCAAAGAGAGCTGCAGCGAGAATCCTCTCAGATAAATCCCTTCAGAAAGAGGACCCGGAATTTGATGCTTTCTCTGACAGAGTCGTGGAAGCAATGGAGAGAGTGGAGAAGGAGTTGCTGGAAATATAATAATCATCTTTATAAGACTAAACGATGCCCGTGGATATTTCTGCGGGCGATTTGCTTAAAGAGGCTCTATGTTCATCCTTAAGTCTTTCTGGATTTAGCTTTTCTTCTTTATCTAAAGACAGATTTATGCTTTTAAGCTATTTATTAGAAAATAATTTATTTTTATAATTAAAACTATATAATAATACTGGTGGTTATATTTATCTAACAAAATATTTTCTATTGGAGAGTGCTATGGGGCTTTTTCTTAATCCTGATGATGTTCAGCTTCGAGATGACAGATGTAATCCATTCTACATAGATAAATCATTGATAATCAGCGAGCTAAATAAGCTTCTTGAAACAGATGATAACAATGTATGTGTATCCCGTCCTCGCCGCTTCGGTAAGACCTTGGCGGCCAATATGATAGCAGCCTATTACACTAAGGGTGTTGATTCTCATGATGCATTCAAAGGCCTCAAGATAGAGTCGGATCCTTCTTTTGAAGAGTACATAAACAAATACAATGTGTTGAAATTAGATGCTATTTCTTTCTACTATGGCAGAATAAAAGGGCAGAGTTCTATGGAGAAACTGATAAGTCTAGTGATTCCTGAGTTTAGGGAACAATTTACGGACTTGGTTTTTCCTGATACTTGCAATATCGCACAAGCCATAAGGACAGTCTATGAGGAAAAGAAGGAACAGTTTGTAATAATCATCGATGAGTACGATGTAATGGTTAGAGAAAACGATAGGGAAGAGATGGAGCCTTATCTAAACTTTCTGAATGGGTTGTTCAAGAACTCCAATTTAGCTCCAGCCATTGCACTCTCTTATGTCACAGGAATTCTTCCTGTAATTAAGTGTGAAGTCCAGTCCAAACTCAATAACTTCATA
>CAMEQB010000020.1 GCA_945932505.1 uncultured Spirochaetales bacterium | reverse complement strand
ACGAACTCGGCTTATTCTTCATTTTTCTGCCTTTGTTCAGTTCTCGAATTGACAGTAAGCTCAATTATTACAAGCTTCTATCTTCTCTTCCCTTCGCTGATATCTCTCAAAAAACATCGCACTTGGTTTCTTTTTGCTTTCGCTATTTCAACCGCGTGCCTAAGTACTCTACAAAATATGACCTAAACATGTCAACACTAAATTTTAAATTTTTTTAAATTTTTATTTTCTTCTTTTTTTTAGTCCAAAAGTGCCTTTGCCATTTGGCACCAACCATCCCCTGGACCTCCCTCTGTAATATAAGTAGGTAATGTCTCAAATTCATCACGCCTTTCAGCTACAGTGTGCATTCCGATACTGGTAGGAATATATTTAAAGAGAGGCTGGTCATTAAATGAATCACCCAAATAAAGAGAGTGTTCCATATACTCTTCTTTATTTATATCCAATGGACCTTGAAAGAAGAATTCCAAAGACTTCTGTTTGTCATAATCTCCGAACCAAGCATTAATATGGATAGAACTCTCTGCCCAAGAAGCACCATACAGCGTCAAAGTGGACTTTAATGCCTTGATTTCGAATTCATTCATTTTTTTCTTGTCGTAGGCGATATCGAATACTCTGGCACACTGGTCGGAAGAGAGAGGGAGACCTTCAGTCTTTTCCAAGAGAAGCCTTCTCTTGTTAAATACTTCTTCCTTTTCTATTGCAGGGTTTACTATGTGAACCACGTCATCTTCCTTTGAATGGCAGATCATTACAGCTCCGCTTTCAGCTATAACCGCATCCACAGGCCACTGTCTAAGGTATGCGTCAGCCCACCCTACACTGCCACCTGTTACAAGAATTATAGTTCTACCACTGGCCTTGATTCGCCACATAGCTTCAAGGACGTCTGGATAAAGTTTTCCATTCTTTGTGATAGTGTCATCCACATCACTTATTATTATCTGTATTCGCTCTTTGTCTTCCTCTGTAAAACCGACAAAGGGAAAGCCTCCGTTTCCTCTCATCTTGTCATTCCTGAAAGAGCCTTGCTTTTAATGACGTCCTTTGCATAAATTACAAAGCTCATAAGAGAAGCAAAGGCAGAGAGGGCATAAAGCACATAAAGAGCTATATAGTATCCATGATTCCAAGATGCACCTGCTGCTCCTGGCATGAATGTCATCAAACAGATATACACCATAGATACTATGGTTGTTACGGCATACAATACTGTCTTAGACTTTCCGAAGATATTGGCAGGCATGCTCTTTCCAGCGTATTTAGCCAAAAGCATTCTGACAAAGAGGATGGCATATTCACGCCACATGATTATTACAAAAGCCCAAAGAGGCATTATTCCATAATAAAGGAAGCACAAAAAATATGTTACATGGGAAAGTGTATCTGCAAATGGGTCCATCACTTTTCCCAAGTCAGTGACCAATCCTCTTTTTCTGGCGATTTTTCCATCCATTAAATCCGTGAGCTCTGCAACTAAGTAGCAGACAAGGCAAATCACCATGCAAGGAACTGCCAGAGAAGGCAAGTTCTGTGAAATGATAAAAGAAATAAGAAAAACAGGCACCATGGCCAATCTAACAACTGTCAATTTATTGGGAAGATTCATCTATTCTTCTCCTCCTATGCATACTGCTATATCAAAGATAGTTTGCATATTAGATTTTGTGAAGTATCAAATGGAATTCACTCTTTATAAAAAAAGGGAAGAAAGCAACGCCCTCTTCCCCCATTGTGTATAAATACAATCAAATCTGCTCTTTATTATCGATTACAGAATGTACTTCTTTAATGAAGTCGGCAGTAGGAATCAAATTAGCCTGCTTTCCGTTTCTGTATCTGATTGAAACGAGATTTCCAGCCATTTCCTTTTCACCGATGATCAACATGTAAGGAGTCTTTTGCTTCTGAGCCTTTCTAATCTTTGCATTCATTCTGTCATCAGATAGATCGAGAGCTACTCTGAAGCCTTCTTTCTTGAGAGTATCGGCAAGAGACTTTGAGTAATCATAAGCCATATCGCCTACAGGAATGATTGCAATCTGATCAGGGCTGAGCCATGGTGGGAATGCTCCTGCATAGTTCTCCATAAGGACACCGAAGAATCTTTCGATAGATCCCAATAGAGCTCTATGGATCATATATGGTCTCTTCTCTACACCGTCTTTATCGACAAAAGTCATGCCGAATCTTTCAGGAAGGTTGAAGTCAAACTGGACAGTAGAGAGCTGCCACTCTCTTCCGATGGCGTCTTTGATCTTAAGGTCGATCTTTGGACCATAGAAAGCTCCACCACCTTCGTCGATGTCATACTTCAAGCCTTCTTTCTCAACAGCCTTCTTCAATGCTTCTGTTGCAGCGTTCCACTTCTCAACTTCTCCTACGCTCTTTTCAGGCTTTGTGGAGATATATGCATGGATATCGTTGAAGCCGAAGGAATGGAGCATATGCAGTGAGAATCTAAGGACTTCCATGATCTCGTCATCCATCTGATCAGGTGTAACAAAGAGGTGTGCATCGTCCTGAGTAAATCCTCTTACTCTCATGAGGCCATGGAGAGAACCTGCCTTCTCATATCTATAGACAGTTCCAAGTTCAGCCCATCTGCAAGGAAGGTCTCTGTAAGACTTCTTTGAGTTCTGATAGATCATGATGTGGAACGGGCAGTTCATTGGCTTTACATAGTAGTCTGTGTTATCCATTTTCATAGGAGGATACATAGAGTCCTTATAGAAGCCCAAATGTCCTGATGTCTCCCAAAGCCAGCTCTTTCCTACATGTGGTGTATAAACCATCTCGTAGCCGTTCTTGTAGTGTTCTTCTCTCCAGAACTGCTCGATTGTCTGTCTGATTCTTGCTCCCCTAGGATGCCAGTAGACAAGACCCGGACCAGCCTCTTCATGAAGTGAGAACAGATCAAGTTCCTTACCAAGCTTTCTATGGTCTCTCTTTTCAATGTCAGCAAGATGATCCATATATGCTCTTAAGTCTTCTTTGCTAGCCCAAGCTGTTGCATAGATTCTGGTAAGCATCTTGTTCTTTTCATTTCCTCTCCAATATGCACCTGCGATGGAAAGGAGCTTAAAGCCATCTGCACAGAGATCTTTTGTAGACTCTACATGTGGACCTCTGCAAAGGTCTGTAAAACCACCCTGGGTATATGTTGTTACTGTTTCACCCTCTGGAATTGCATCCAAAAGCTCAAGCTTATACTTCTGATCTTTGAAGATTTCTCTAGCTTCTTCTCTTGTCACTTCTTTTCTGACAAATTCCTTACCACTATTGATGATCTTCCTCATGTTCTTTGTGATAGTCTCAAAATCTGCATCCGTCAAAGGACGTGGAAGATCAAAGTCATAGTAAAATCCATTCTCAATGGCCGGCCCGATTGCAATCTGTGCATCAGGAAACATTTCGAGAACAGCTTCAGCCATGACGTGGGCAGTCGAGTGCCTAAGAGTGCTGAGTTCAATTTCCTTAGCCATATCTTTCTCCTTATAATGAATAAAGCCTTTGCAGACTCACCCTTACACTATTTGTGCAAGGACGAAGCTGCAAAGGCTCCGCGGTTCCACCTTGCTTCCCCCTACTAGAGGAGACGCTCGAAATGCAGTTGACGCCTGCTTACGGCACTCCATACTCGGTTTCCCTTTGAGGAATGCGGCTAGGGAGTGGTTTTCGCACTTCTGCCCCAGATGTCTCACACCCACCTTTCGGAGGACATCTTTCTCTTCGGCGGCGACAAAGTGTTACTCGTCTCCTTCAAACGCTTTACTAGATGTTACTCCCTTTCACACAATTCTTTCAAGTATTCAGCAATAAAGGAAGATGATATGAGTGAAGCTGCTTTCTCAAAAAATACAGTCTCTTCCTCTCTAAATCTCTTTTTTATAGGACTATCGACGTCAAGAACGCCAAAAAACCATCCATCTTTTATAAGGGGAACTACAATTTCACTTTTAGAGGATGAAGAGCAGGCGATGTGTCCAGGAAATAATTCTACATCCTCCACCACTACTGTCTTACGCTCCCTGGCGCATTTGCCACACACTCCCTTGGAAAAGGGTATCAAGGCACAGGCTGGCTCACCTTGAAAAGGTCCCAGCACCAACTCGTCTCCTCTGGCAATGTAGAATCCCAGCCAATTGATACGAGGTACGTACCATTTTAAGAGCGCAGAAACGTTGGAGAGAGAAGAAATGGCGTCTAAAGAATCTTTCCCGTTCTCCAAGAGAAGGGAAAGATAATCCAACACGGATTTATCATCAGTTTCTTTATCTCCAGTAAGATAAAGAGAAAACATTAGATTTCTTCCTCAAGTTCTAAAGTAGAAGACTGGGAATCGAACTTTTTCCTCATCTTTACAGATAAGACGGCGAAAGATGTTGCAAGATCAGTTCGTTGCATGACTACGCCTGATGGAATCTTCAGATCCTTAGGAGCGAAGTTCCATATTCCCTTGATTCCATAACTGATCAAAAGGTCTGCAACTTCCTGAGCCTTGGATGCAGGAACAGTAATGACAGCTATAGATATTTTGTTTGTTTCAATAAAAACCTTCAATTTATCCATACCTTGTACCACGAGATCCCCTACCATGGTTCCGATCTTTGATTCATCGTTGTCGAAGGCGCCCACGATTCTCAAGCCATAGGCGGCAAAGCCTTCATACATACTGATGGCTTTTCCCAAGTTTCCTACACCAACGATCAAAGCCTCGGCGGAATTGTCCCAGCCAAGGGCATGAGTAATGCTGTCAATCAATTCATCTACGACAAATCCAACCTTAGGCTTACCTTCTATTCCTGTGCAAGAGATATCTTTTCTTACCTGGATAGGCTTTAGATTAAGTTCATCCGCCAATACAGTTGCACTGATATACTCCATACCTTCAGCTTGTCTCTGTCTGAGAATTCTCAGATATGACGGGAAACGTTTTACAGATGGAATCGGTACCTGAATTTTATTGTTTTCCATTTTATATTCTCTCCAGTCTTTCCATTACCTTTAAATACTGACTGCAGGGAGTGCTGGCTCCAGCTGTCAATCCTATTATATTATACGAGAAAACTTCAGTGGGTATAGAATTTATATTCTCCACCAAATAGGAAGGAGTTCCCATTCTTTGGGCTGTTTCCACCAATTCCCTTGTATTGGCGGAACCTTTAGACCCTACCACAACTATGGCATCCACGCTCTTTGATAGATTTTCTACGCATTTTCTTCTTACCACAGATGCTTTGCAAATAGTGTTGACCAACTCTATTTCTATTCCCTTCTCCTCGCCTTTTTCTATTATTTTATTCAGAAGGGGGTTGGAAAAAGTAGTCTGTACTACGCCTCTATATTTTCCAGGAGATACATTATCCAAGTCTGATATAGAAGAGACGACCCTTACTTCTTTTTCCGTTGAACCTTCCAGGGAATTTACTTCAGAGTGTCCTTTGTATCCTATGACAATGACAGGAAGCATAGACTCACGTACCAGTCTTTGGCCTTTTAAAACAACAGGACAGGTACAGTCGACTATTTCGTTTCCTTTATCGATAATTTCTCTCCTCTCTTCGTCTGACACCCCATGGGCTCTAATGATAACGATTCCAGGTTCATCTATCTCTTGGGGGCTTTTTATCATAACAGCCCCTCTTTTCGTAAAGGCGTCTGTAACGAGAGTGTTATGTACTATCTCTCCGTAGAAGTATATTCTTCTCTTCCCTCCTACTTCAGCACATACTTTATCAGCCTTTTCAAGAGCCTTCTCCACACCTTTACAGAATCCTAGATTATTTGCCAGCACAACTTTCATCAGTCAACGAGGGAGTATTCCTCTTCCTCCTTCTTTTCCTTAATCTTGTCGATAGGGAAGAATTTGTGGAAGGACATCACTAGAGAAGGAGCGATAAATGAAGAAGAGTATGCTCCTATAACTAGTCCCCAAATAAGATTAATTGCAAAGAGTTTTATTTCTCCCGATCCAAATATTGAGAGAGGGACGATTGCAAATAGTGTAGTAAGTGTAGTGATGGCAGTTCTTGTAAAAGATTGTCTTACAGAGAGGGAAACCATCTCATATACATCGGCACCTCTGTTGTTCTTAATATTCTCTCTGACTCTATCGAAGATGACGATAGTGTTGTTAAGAGAGTATCCTATGATAGTGAGTACCGCCGCAATGGTAGTTCCCGAGACTTCAAGGCGCAGAATCACAACAAATGAAAGCATCATCAATACATCGTGTATAAGAGCAATGATTGATGATAGGGCATATGAGAGTCTGAATCTTATCGATATGTAAATAAGAATCAAGACAAAGGCTATCAATACTGCCAAGAGTGAAGACTTTAAGAGAGAAGATGAGAACTTAGGTCCTACAAAGTTTGACTCTAAGACTACTATGTTTTCTCCTCCGAAATAGGAAGACAAAGCGTTTTCCACCCTCTCTCCAGCTTCTTTCTGTCCCTCGTTGTCGCCAAGGACGATTCTTACTTGGAACTGAGCTTTGTTTTTGTCCCCCACAGTCTGGACCTTTACTCCGTTTAAGCTATTCACTGCATCCCTTACATTTTCAATAGTTACGTCGACGCCAGGAGTGGAGAAGTTCACTCTATGGGGAGTAGAAGAGAGAGACGCTGGATAACCGAAGCCTGAGACCAGGTTCTGAGTCTCCAAAGAAGAATCGGAGAGAGTTACATTAAGGCCAAGAGAAGAGAGGGCTGAAGCCAAATCTCCAGACGTCGGATAATCGGAGGAGTAGAACTTGTGTTCCTCAACTCCATCTGCATCCCTGAACTGCAAAACTAATGTATTGTCAGAGACGGAGAGAGTAGCTCCCCTCTTTCCTGTATATGAGACAGTGAAGCCTAAAGGTGCGACTTGAAATGTCTCAGAATATCCTGAACCAAAGTCGATTCCTTTATTAAAACCACCACAAACAATAAAGGCAATAACTCCCGCCACAATGAAGAGGATCGAGAAAAGGAAGGCTATCTTTTTATATTTTAAAACATCCAGCTTAATCATTTTCTTCTCCATCCCAAATGAACTTGTCTGAAGTTTTCTTCAGTAATGAATATGTCGAATATCAAGTGTGAGAGCAAAAGTGAAGTAAAGAGAGAGCAGCCTATACCTACGGCGAGAGTAACGGCAAAGCCCTTTACTGCACTTGTTCCCAAAACAATCAGGACTACAGCGGCAATGATTGTAGTGACGTTAGAGTCCATAATAGTCCAGAAGGCTCTGGCAAAGCCTGCCTTCACTACTTCATATCCACTCTTTCCTGTAGCCTTCTCCTCTTTCATTCTTTCGTAAATGATTACATTGGCGTCTATTGCCATTCCCAGTGTCAAAACGATTCCGGCAATGGAAGCAAGAGTGAGAGTAAAGTTAAGGGCAGAAAGAAGAGCTATCATCATAAAGAGATTCATTAATAGGGCAAAATCTGCAATAAGCCCTGAGAGCCCGTAGTATGCAACCATAAATATGATCACCAACAATACTCCTGCCAAGAGCGCCTTCAAAGCTATCTTTACACTATCGTCTCCAAGAGTTGCTCCGATAGCCGACTGGGAAGCCACTTTAAGTTCTATAGGAAGAGAACTTGTCTTCAAGACTACAGCCAGAGACTGGGCTTCTTCCTGGGTAAAT
The DNA here is from genome assembly GCA_945932505.1 of uncultured Spirochaetales bacterium. Lineage (GTDB taxonomy): Bacteria > Spirochaetota > Spirochaetia > Sphaerochaetales > Sphaerochaetaceae > Ornithospirochaeta. The sequence goes on along the minus strand of CAMEQB010000020.1, from coordinate 10,886 downwards.
GCTCCTGTGAGGGATACAGAATCCCTAATAGCGCTGTTGATAGTGGCTACACTTTTGACTTTATCGTCCATTACTACAGCCAGAGAATCTCCCTTATGGGCTGAAGTGAAGGCGTAGAAAATATTTCCACCCTCTGCATCCAAATTGAAGTTAATGGATGGAGAGATGTTTGAAACATTATTTGTAGATCCTTCCGATACTTTTGCATTCTCGATATGGCTTCCGTCCAGTGCTACTTCATCATAGATGACTACAAGGCTCTTCATATACTCGATACCATAATCATCCTGAACATAGTAGCCCAGGAGCGTCTTTCCTTGGGGGATGTAGTCTACAGAAATAAGGCGGCCATCATCGTCAATGAAAGAACTCGGGTTCTTCTTGTATTCAGCGTTTACTTTGTTTGTCAAAGAATCATCTACAAGATGGAAGGAAAGGGAACCGGACGAGCGAAGGAAAGAGTTGATTCTCTCTGGGTCTGCTTCCCCTGGAATTTCAATAAGAATCTGGCCCTTTCCCTGTAGTCTTATATCAGGCTCGGTTACGCCGAACTGGTCGATACGCATTGAAAGTACGTCGATATCTTCCACAAGGAGTGCTGTAAGCTCTTCTTCAGTAGGGGCTCTACCATTCTTCTCTTCAAAGAGAGTAGTATCTGCATCCAACAACACAGACATTCCTCCCCTGAGATCCAATCCCAAGTTCAGAACACGTCCCGAGAGGTTCTTTGCATTCATTATCTCTACTCTGTAGGATTCTTCAACTGCACTGAAGAATGAAGCTTCATCAGGGAATGCAGATAAAAGGGAGAACCATGTCCACTTGGATGGGACGCTCTTTCCGCTTTCTTTCAATATCTCTTTGGCTTTCTTTTCAAGATACTTATATTCTTTGTCAACTTCACCATCAGGTGTAGTTTTCGCCTTATCCTTAAGAACGCGAACATCCCGTGAGGCCTGCCCACGGGAGTATTCACGAATCTGAAGGTTTGATCCGGCAGCCAGTTCCTTGATAGCCTGAGGCGTAAACATATACCACTTTACCGTAGGGTAAAGAAGAAATGATGCAACCACGACCACCAGCAGAACCAGCAAGATTCTGCCTGTCTTCTTCATGTGTTATTTTTTCTCTTCTGTCTTTTCTTCAGTTTCTGGAGCTTTTTCTTCTACAGCTGGAGTTTCTTCTTTCTTCTCCTCCACAGCCTTCTTATCCTTCTTGCTGTTTTCAGGAGCTGTCTTTACAGCATCCTTACTTGTAACGGAAGAGATTGCTTCCTTAGAAAATTCAATTCTTGCAGAGTCGTCGACCTTAACAACGACAGTCTTATCCTTGACAGTTACGATTGTACCGTGGATTCCTCCGATAGTAACGACCTTGTCGCCCTTCTTCATAGCTGCAAGCATTGCCTTTGCTTCCTTATCTCTCTTCTTCTGTGGTCTATAGATCAAGAAATAGAAGATGAGAATGATTGCTGCAAACATAATCAAAGATGATGTCAAAGAAGCGGAAGAAGCTGAGTCAGCCGCCATAAGTACAAGTGAGTTCATTTAAATACCTCTCTTTTAATGAAGAAAAGAATAGCATGTGATATTTTGCGGGGTCAACACTAGAAATGGGTCTCCATCAGGAGGCCCACCTTCTATTTATCACATCATGCCCATATCCGGGTTTCCTGCTGGTGCAGCAGGAGCGGCAGGAGCAGGGATATCTGTAACAGCACACTCTGTTGTGAGGATGAGAGCTGCAATTGAAGCTGCGTTCTGGAGAGCGCTTCTTGTGACCTTTACAGGGTCGATGATTCCAGCTTCCACCATGTTGACCCACTGCATTGTATTTGCATCGAAGCCAACACCCTTCTCAGCGTTCTTACACTTGTCTGCAACGATTGCACCATCGACGCCAGCGTTCTCGCTGATCTGTCTGATAGGCTCTTCGAGAGCTCTTCTTACAATCTTGTATCCGACCTTTTCCTCTTCAGTCATACCTTCAAGGCTCTTAGCTTCCAAAACCTTAGAAGCCTGGACAAGAGCTACACCACCGCCAGGGATGACACCCTCTTCAATAGCGGCACGTGTTGCACTGAGAGCATCTTCGACTCTGTGCTTCTTTTCCTTGAGTTCGACTTCTGTAGCTGCACCGACGTTTACTACAGCGACACCACCTGCAAGCTTAGCAAGTCTTTCCTGGAGCTTCTCTTTGTCGTAGTCAGATGTGCAGTCTGCAATCTGGACCTTGATCATAGCAATTCTGTCCTTAATGTCAGAAGCAGAACCAGCGCCATTGATGATAGTTGTGTTGTCTTTATCGATTGTGACTCTCTTAGCTCTACCAAGCATTGAGATGTCTGCATCCTCAAGCTTCATTCCAAGCTCTTCTGTAATTACCTGACCACCTGTGAGGACAGCGATATCTTCAAGCATTGCCTTTCTTCTGTCACCAAAGCCAGGAGCCTTTACAGCACAGACATTGAGTGTTCCTCTGACAGCATTGAGAACCAATGTAGCCAAAGCTTCACCATCTACATCTTCAGCGATCATTACAAGTGGCTTGCCAGACTGAGCAACCTTCTCCAAGAGAGGAAGAAGTTCCTTCATGTTGGAGATCTTCTTGTCATAAATAAGGATGTATGGATTGTCCATGACACATGTCATAGTATCTCTGTTGTTGCAGAAATAAGCTGAGAGGTATCCTCTGTCGAACTGCATACCTTCAACAAAGTCTACTGTAGTATCGATAGTCTTGCTCTCCTCGACTGTGATGACGCCGTCCTTGCCGACCTTGTCCATTGCGTTTGCAATCTCATCACCGATAGCTCTATCGTTGTTTGCAGAAATAGAAGCGACCTGAGCGATCTCTTCCTTATCCTGGATCATCTTTGCTTCGCTCTTGATGCACTCTACAGCATCCTGGACAGCCTTATCGATACCTCTTCTGATACCCATTGGGTTAACTCCAGCTGCTACGCTCTTCATGCCTTCCTTTGTAATAGACCATGCAAGAACTGTTGCTGTTGTTGTTCCGTCACCAGCTACATCATTTGTCTTAGCTGCAACTTCCTTGAGAAGCTGTGCTCCCATATTCTCGAAAGGATCCTCGAGTTCAATCTCACGTGCAACGGATACTCCGTCCTTTGTTACAGTAGGTGCACCATATTTCTTATCAAGAAGTACGAGACGACCCTTTGGTCCAAGTGTTGTCATGACAGCCTTGGAAATTTTCTCAACGCCATTGACGAGAGACTTTCTTGCCTCTTCGTTGAACTGAAGCTGCTTTGCCATTTCATTTATCTCCTAAAAAATAATCTTTTTCACTAATGGGATAAAACCCGCTGAAATGTAAAATAACAATAGTGTTAAAAAACGGCAAGGGTAGAATTGAAAAAGGATTACGAAACCAGGGTCGCAAGTAGCATAGCTAGTGTTGCAGCAAGTAGGCCTGAAGTAAAGTTCACTGCATCGTTGTCGAAACCTGGTATCCCCCTCACCCTCTCGTTCTTCACTCCGTTTTCTTCTTCTATCTCCGTCAGGCTTCCGTCTTTCGCCCTGTACTGAACTTGAAGAACAGCTCCCAATACAGAATCGATTACAGAGCCGAGAAATCCTGAACCTGCGATAATACACGTTATCCCGAAGCCGTGGCCAAAGACACCCATAGAGAGGATCGCCACCAAAAGAGAAGCTGAAAATCCTCCTAAGAATCCAAGGGCTGTAACTCCTCCGCTTATGCCCCTGGGAACCTTGGTGAATGTAATTATTGACACAGGGTCTTTATGGCTCATAACTCCAAAGGCTCCGCTCCACGTGTCTGCAGTAGCCTCCGCGTTTGCTGCAGAGAACGCAGCAAGGGCAGGAATATAAAGATTCGGAACTCTTATAAGCATAATCGCTATGACAGCAGGAACTCCGTTGGCGAGAACTTGGACAATATCTCTCCTATTTCCCTTCTTCTCTCTTCTATTAACGAACTTAGACAGTTTCGATACAAGAGAAGAAGAGACGAAGAAGAAAAGAAAGACAACAAAGGCGGAGACTCCCCCCATCCACAACACTATCAAGCCCAACACAACAGCAGAGATAGAGCCAGAAAGCGTCAACCACTTCTTCTTATAAGCCAATATAGCGATTAGAGACAAAACAGTTAGATAAATCAAAAGAAGAGCCCATAGAGGAATGAGGGTCATATATCTATCAAGCTTTCCAGTTAAAGTCTGCATAAAACCTCCAAAAGAAGAGAAGAGAGAATTGGTACTGTGGCATTATCTACGCCGGAGGGGGAAATATTCTCCACAAGAGAGGAAAAGAGCGCCACAAATAGTGCAACCAAAACTCCACAAGGAGAGAGGAAATAAACTACGAGAAAAGAAGCGACGAACATAGAAAAAGTACCTTCCACGCTTTTTACGCCCACTTTAAACACTTTATATTTATGCTTTCCCCATTTTGTCCCCACCAGGGCGGCCATTCCATCTCCCAGCCCCATAATCAACACACCCGACACGGCAGACTCGGCGCCCATATATCCTATATTGAATAGAAAAACTAGAAAAAGCACAGACAATGGGTAAACCACAAGGCCTATATGACGCTTCTCATCCGAGAGTCCAATAGCTCTCCCCATGCCCCCATAGGAAGCTATGGCGTTGAAGAATACAAAAAACAAAGGCCCTACATATCTCAGTCCCGGCTCTTTTATTCCATAGATGACAGGGAAAATAAGAAAGGAAGTTGCAATGTGGATGAATTTTCTTATCCCTTCACTTTTAACTAGGTGGAACTTATGGAAAACAAAGGCGACCAAAGCCTCCAAACACACATATAGCCCACACATGGCAATTACAATCCAACTTTCCATATCCAGATGTTACATCAAATGTTAAATCTTGTCCTTATACACAAAACATGACAATTTTGCTCATTGACTTTGACCAAAAGTATTATAAGATGTATAAGGATTGCATATTCATGCATTTAACAAAGGAGAAATATACATTGAAAGAGCGAAACAACAGGCTAAATGCTGTAAAAGAAATAATTAAGACCAATAGAATCGACAACCAGGACACTTTATTGGAAATGCTTGCAAAAGAGGGATATAACGTTACACAGGCAACCCTCTCAAGAGACCTGAAGATGTTGAAGGTGGGAAAGATATCTGACGGATGGTCTGGATACTACTATGCACTTCCTGAAAAAGACCTCATCAGCGAATCTGAGAAAAGCTATATACAAGATGTTAGAAGAGGAATACTCTCCATCGAGTTCTCTGGAAACTTCGGTGTAATCAAGACCCGTCCGGGGCATGCAAACAGCGTCTGCTTCGCTCTTGATGTACTTGGCCTACCTGAAATACTTGGAACACTTGCAGGAGACGACACTATCTTCCTCATTCTAAGAGAAGGTATGACAAAAGAGGATCTTTTGGATTCATTTAATGCAAGAATTCCTGAAATCAAAGAGTGACGTACTCGTACAGTTTGATTTAGAATTGCCTTAAGGAGATGCAACACCATGGAATATAAGAATCTAGATAAGGCTGAGGCTTACTCTGCCCTTTTGAAAGATGAAAAGAAAGATATCAAGACACTTCTCACAGCAGAAAGAGTGAAAAAGTCCGAAGTAAAATTAGGCGGTGGCCTAAAGTATAACTGGGCTGCAATGCCAGTCGATGGTAAAATCATCAAAGATTACCAGAAGCTTGCAGACGAAATGGAACTTATTGAAAAGTACAAAGCCATTCTCAGCGGCGAAGTAATGAACACAGGAGAGAAGAGACTGGTTCTCCACCATCTTACAAGAGGCAATGTCCTTGGTAAGGAAGTATGGGCCGACGAAGAGGAGAAAGGAGCTTTCTACAAGGAGCAGGATGAGAAGATCAAGGCTTTCTCCACCTCTGTTAGAAACGGTTCTATCAAGGGTTCTACTGGAAAGAAGTTCCAGACAGTATGTCAGATCGGTATCGGAGGATCAGACCTTGGCCCAAGAGCTCTTTATCTTGCTCTCAAAGGTTGGGCAAAAGGCGCAAATGTAAAGACTCTCAATGCTGAGTTTATTTCAAACGTAGACCCAGACGATGCTTCAGATGTCATCTCAAGACTTAACTTAGAAACAACTCTCTTTATTCTTGTATCGAAGAGCGGCACGACACAGGAGACTCTTACAAACAGAGACTTGGTGTTGGACGTATTAAAGAAAGCTCCAATTCCAGGTTTCGATGCTTCAAAGCACATGGTTGCAGTTACAAGTAAGACAAGTCCTCTTGCAAAAGACTCATCTATGCTTGCCTCCTTCTTTATCGACGACTATATCGGTGGAAGATACTCCTCCACAAGTGCAGTCGGCGGCGTAGTCCTCTCTCTTGCCTTCGGATATTCAACGTTTGAAAAACTTCTTAAGGGTGCACATGAAGAGGATGTCAAGGCTCTTAATCCAAGTGTCAAAAAGAATGGAGCCCTTATGGATGCTATGAACGGATTCTATATGAGAAACGTACTTGGCTACCCTTCTACAGCCATCCTTCCATACTCCCAGGCTCTCTCAAGATTCCCTGCTCACCTCCAGCAGCTTGACATGGAATCAAACGGAAAGCATGTAAACAGAAACGGCGAGCCTATCGACTACGTAACAGGTCCTGTAATCTTCGGAGAACCAGGAACAAACGGTCAACACTCCTTCTACCAGCTTCTTCATCAAGGAACAGACATCATCCCATTGCAGTTCATCGGTTTCAAGGAAAACCAGAGAGGTATGGATATCGAGACAGCAGGTTCAACAAGCCAGAAGAAGCTTAACGCAAACCTCTCTGCCCAGATAGTAGCCTTCGCTCTTGGAAAGAATGACGAGAACCCAAATAAAGAGTTCGGAGGAAACAGACCATCTTCCCTTATCTATGGAGATAAGCTTACACCTCAGGCTTTGGGAGCACTTCTTGCACACTACGAAAACAAAGTCATGTTCCAAGGCTTCTTGTGGAACATCAACTCCTTTGACCAGGAAGGTGTACAGCTAGGAAAAGTTCTTGCAAAGAAAGTACTTAACGGATGTGAAGGTGATGAAGTCCTCAAGGCATTCGCAGACCTTTTGATCTGAAGACAACTTACATTCGGGGTCGGATCTCCGACCCCATTATTTTGGAGTAATCATGAACAAAATAGGCTTTGACAGCGAGAAATATATTCAAGAACAAACCCGTTATATTCTGGAAAGAGTCCATAATAGCAAAGGAAGACTTTATATAGAGTGTGGAGGGAAACTACTTCATGACCTTCATGCGTCCCGTGTTCTTCCCGGTTTCGATCCAAACGCAAAGATGAAGGTCTTTCAGAGTCTTAAGGAGCACTTGGACATCATAATTTGTATCTATGCAGGAGATATAGAGAAGAGAAAAATACGCGGAGACTTTGGCATCAGCTATGATGCAGATGTCCTGAAAATGATCGACGACTTCTCTAAATATGACATCAAATGCGACAAAGTAGTAATAACACGCTTTGAAGGTCAGGCCTCTGCAGTACTCTTTAAAGAGAAACTTCAGAGAATGGGGATAAAAGTCTATACACATACAGCTACTCCTGGATATCCAACAAATATAGATCTTGTTGTATCCCCGGAGGGATATGGAAAGAACGAGTATATCCCTGTAGAGGCGCCTGTCGTAGTTGTGAACGCACCGGGACCTGGAAGCGGCAAGCTTGCCACATGCCTTAATCAGATGTATCACGAAGCAAGAATGGGAGAGACTCCACACTACTCCAAACTTGAGACTTTCCCAATCTGGAACCTACCTTTGGATCATCCTGTAAATATTGCTTATGAAGCCGCCACAGCAGACTTGGGAGACGTCAACTTAATCGACCACTTCCATCTTCAAGCATATGGAAAGGTAACCGTAAACTACAACAGGGACTTAGAGGCTTATCCTCTGCTAAGAAAGATAATCGAGAGAATAAACAACTCCGAGTGTCCATATAAATCACCGACGGACATGGGTGTAAACAGGTGTGGTTTCGGTATTACAGACGACGAAGCATGTAGGGAAGCTGGAAGACAAGAGATCATCAGAAGATACTTCAAGATCAAAACAGACTACGCTTCCGGATTATGTGATGATGAAACAGTGGGAAGAATAAACGCCATTATGGATAAGGCTCAGCTTACTCCTGAAATGAGGGCGGTGGTCGCTCCTGCCAGAGATGCCTTGAAGAAAGCCATCGAAAGCGGAAAAGGAAAGGACGGTACAGTCTGTGCTGCAGCCATAGAGCTACCCGACGGCAGAATAGTCACTGCCCATAACTCTATGGTACTTCATGCATCATCTGCCTTGATACTTAACGCACTGAAGGTAATGGCTGGAGTGGAGAAAGAAAAAGACTTGATCCAGAAGAGCGTCATCGCTTCAGTAACCACAATGAAGAGAGATGTTCTTAATGGAAAAGGAGTTTCCTTAAACCTGGACGAAACACTCATCGCCCTGGCTATGAGCGCCGCTGAAGACAGCGACAGCAGAAAGGCTCTTGAGGCCCTTCCGAGATTAAAGGGAATGGAAGTACACATGACTCATATTCCATCCCCAGGAGACAGTGCAGGACTAAGAAAACTGGGAATCCAGTTCACAAGTGATCCTATATATCCAGCAAAGAATTTAATATGAGAGAGTCCCTTCTTCGGAAGGGATTTCTTATCAGTCCTGTCGAAATTATACAAAATGTCACATTTTATAGTGGTTTTTTCATAGTACTTAGAGATTTATGATGGCTAGAATATTGCAAACACTCAATTTATGACTGACAATCTATACTATGCCAATTAAGAATGAAGACAGGGTGGACAAATCTTTCATTCAGGGGTTTAGATATTTTTTCAATCCCGATCCTGAAAGCTTGTCTCCCGATGATATAAAAGATTTAAACAGCAGGGCGGTGCCAAATAATATAAGGAAAAAGTATCTTAAGACCACGTGGCACGACATGTCCTCTACAACGTTTATTATCCCTGTATCCGACGGAGGAACAATCACTGCATATTTTTTGATCAACCAAAAGCAGAAAGAAGAGAAAGGGGTCATGCCTCTTACCATCTTCTGCCATGGTGGAGGGTGGCTCCATGGCAACATGGACTTCTACTCCTCTTGGTTAAAGTATTTTTCCTACACAATGGGAACAGCTGTTCTTCTGATAGACTACAGACTAGCTCCTACATATAAATTTCCTACAGCAGTGGAGGACTGCTACGACGCTATCCTTTGGGCTTTTGAAGGAGCCAAATACTGGAAAATAGACCCAGATAGAATATATGTGGCTGGAGATGGTTTTGGAGCCACACTGGCTGCAACCGCAACTATCCTCCTTCGCGACAGAAAGGGACCGACATTATCCGGTCAGATTCTCCTCTACCCTATGACAGACTGTAGGCTTAGAACTGAGTCTATGGAGAGCTATAAAGAGACACCGGTGCTGACACAGAAGGCTTTGAGCTGGTTTATTAAAAACTACTCAAGAGAACTTAAAGACAGCCTTTCACCTATGATGTCGCCGTCCCTGGCCCCAGATTTATCGAGGCTTCCTGACGCTCTGATCATAGGAGCCGAGATAGACCCGTTACGAGATGACTCCATTCTATATGGACAAGCTCTTTCATCTGCAGGAACAAAAGCAAAGGTTCTTATTGCAGAAAATGCTATGCATGGCTTTCTACCATTCAAAAACGCAAAAGGAAGAGAAGAAGCAGAAAGTGCCATCTGGCAGTTTATGGCAGGAAGGAGTGTAGAGAACGTGGAGTTTCTTTCAAAGAAGGATTTCAAGACATTTAGAAAGAGCCATGAAATATAAAGTCGATAGACAAATGGAGGGCTCATCTCTCAGAGGCTAATCAAGGGGGGATGCCCCATAAAAGACAAACCCTCCATGCTGTCCACCACTTTAACAAACACAATGTTTATTAATTACCTATGACACTATACACATTCCATTAATTTTTGTTTAGTAATTTTTTGAAGATTCTTTTATCTTTTTTCTTTACACTTTGCCGAATATGGCGACAATGATGAAAGGAATATATCTGGAGGCGCTAAAATGTATTTATTTTTTCGTCAAATTAGAACAATTCTGACATTTGCTGCAGTTATCCCTGCAATTCTTCTTTTGGTCCATGTCATGAGAAAAGATAAACTGGAAAAAGAGTCTCCCCTGTTTATATTATCTCTTATCGGTTGGGGGATACTTTCCACCTTTGCAGCTATGATACTCGAGAGGCTTGGTTCATTTATTCTCTCTTTCTTTTTCACTTCTCAGACAGTCTTATATAACGCGATCATGTATTACGTTGTGGTTGCAATGAGCGAAGAAGGATCCAAGTACTATCTATTAAGAAAGAAGACATGGAACAGTCCTGAATTTAACTGCCAATACGATGCTGTAGTATATGCAGTGGCAGTATCTATGGGCTTTGCTCTTTGGGAGAACTTGATCTATGTATTCAGGTATGGATTCTCCACTGCCATAGTGAGGGCACTTACGGCTGTTCCAGGACACGCATCCTTCGGTGTAATCATGGGAGTGTGGTATGGACTTGAAAGAAGATATGACTATTGGGGCAACATGCCTAAAAAGAAGGCCTCCCAGATTCTTGCCTTCGTCCTCCCGGTACTTATGCATGGAACATATGATTTCTTATGCACTTCTCTCTATGGATGGCAAGGAAACCTCATATTCATCGCATTTATCATTGTACTATTCTCAGTCTCCTGGCGCATGATCAATAAAGCCAGTGCAAACGACAGATATCTTTGAATATATGCTTTAACAATGCTTTCTTTTAGAACAATTAAATCTTAACCAAATAAAAAACCCCTCATCGGCAAAAAGGAGGAAACCGTGTGAGGGGAACAAAAGG
>CAMEQB010000019.1 GCA_945932505.1 uncultured Spirochaetales bacterium | reverse complement strand
CTCTTTCAAATACTTTTTTAAGACTGCCTTTAGTTCTGAAAAATGCTACATTCAGCAAAAAGGAAGAGAAAATGAAGATAGTATTACTAGATGGATATACAGTGACTTCTACTGACCTAAGCTGGGATGAAATAAAGAAAGAAGGTGACTTTATTTACTTTGATCGAACTGGAAAAGATAGAAACGAGATTATTAAGAATATCGGAAAAAGCGATATAGTAATCACAAACAAAACTCCATTAGACAAAGAAACAATAGATGCCTGCCCATCTATCAAGTACATTACTATCCTTGCCACCGGCTACAACGTTGTAGACATAAAAAGAGCAAGAGAAAAAGGAATCCCTGTGTCGAACATTCCTTCATATGGCACAGACTCCGTGGCTCAATATGCAATCGCACTCCTATTGGAGTTATGCCACCATATAGGACACCACGACAGGGAAGTAAAGAACGGAAGATGGGAGAATTCCATCGATTGGTGTTTCTGGGATTATCCATTAGTTGAACTCTCAGGAAAGACTATGGGCATCCTTGGCTTTGGCAGAATCGGAAAAAGGACTGCAGAGATAGCGAAAGCTTTGGGCATGAATGTAATCGTCTCTGGACGAAAAGACGAAGAGTACACAGACGATGAAGGCTGGAAACATGTATCCAAAGAAGATTTGTTTAAACTCTCCGATGTGATATCTCTCCACGCTCCTGAGACAGAAGAGACAAAGAGAATCATAAATAGTGAGACAATATCTATGATGAAAGATGGAGTCTTACTCGTTAACTCTTCCCGTGGAGGACTGATTGACGAAGAAGCTTTATCAGAAGCGCTAAACAATGGAAAAGTGGGAGGCGCAGCTGTGGACGTAGTCTCCACTGAGCCCATCAGATCAAATAACCCGCTGCTGAAGGCAAAGAACTGCATCATCACTCCACACATGGCTTGGGGAGCAAAAGAAGCGAGGGAGAGAATAGTAGAGACAACGCTGTCTAATATCCGCGCCTTCAAAGAAGGAAAGCCTCAAAACGTAGTCAACTAATCTATAGGTTTGTTATTTTTGATTTCAGAAAATAGGGTGGAGCCGAGAATAAACACTCCACCTGTTATCTGCAACATGCTTGTGGGCTCAGAAAGAATCAAAGCTGAGACAAACATAGCAGTAAGAGGATCAATGTAGCTAAGTAGCGATATCTCTGATCCTTTAAGATGAGGTAGGGAGGAGAAATACACTGAGTATGTTATTCCTGTGTGTAATATACCCAATACCAGAAGAGATACCCAGCCAATACTATTTAAAGATAGGACATTGAAGCCGCTGGTGAAAAAAACATAGGGAGTGAGAACTATTATCGCTGCAAGAAACTGCATAAATGTCCTCCCTATTCCATCAGTGTCCCCTATCTTCTTGTTTATGAGAATTACTGTTGCATATAAAACAGCGGCACCTAAGCCCAGCATTATTCCCTTTATATCGTCACTCCCCTTTCCGCTTCCTCCGCCACTTATTACCATCGAGAGTCCTATTGTAGAGATGACAAAGCATATAACTTTCGTCTTATTCAGCTTCTCTTTCATAATAAAAGGAGACGAAAGAAGCACAATGGTTGGAGCGAAATAGTAACTGAGAGTAGCTGCAGTAATGGAAGTGTAGTTATAAGCTTCAAAAAGAAGAATCCAATTAAAGCCCATGGCTGCTCCTGAAAGGAACAGCAGCGTAAGTGTCTTTCCTTTTATTCCTTTGAAGATATTCTTCTTACTTAGCACCAAGAAGATAGCGATTACTATAGCAGCCAACACAGCCCTATAAAGAGCAATCTCGCTACTTGAGAGATTAATAAGGCGAGTAAAAACTCCTATAGTGCCGAATATGGCCATGGATATAGAAAACAAGATTTTTGCAGGATATTTTTGTTTCACCCTGTCATTCTCTAATTTTTCCTTAAAAACAGGAATATATTTTTTCTAGAAAAGAAGAACTATCAAGGGAATAGTAACTACAGAAAGGACCAAACTCTGCATCATTGTTTCATTGGCAAGATGAGAGTCTCCACCAAATTTCTTTGAAAATATAACATTAAGCGTACCCACCGGTATTGCTGATATCAAAGTAATCGTATCCGTCATTAACTCATCTACATCAAGAAGAGAAAGAACAAAGAATACTGATAGAGGAAGGATAAGTAGCCTCATTAGAGAGACTAGGTAGCATAGAGGCTTTTTTAACACACTCTTTAAGTCCACGCCTATTAACCAAGAACCAACGAGCATCATTGATAATGGCCCGGACATCCCGCCGATTGTAGATAAGAAATCTTCAACTACCCCGCCGCCATCAAGGGGAAGAAAGAATAATACGATGGAGAGAATAGAAGAGAGAGTCAATGGATTTAGAACGAAAGCCTTAATATCCAGCTTCTCGTTCTTCTCTCCAAATAACCTGATACCTAGCGTATACATGAATACGTTATATAGAAGGTTGTAGATTACTGCATAGATCATGCCGCTACTACCAAAAAGCACAGCTACAAGTGGAAGCCCAATAAAACTTGTGTTGGCAAAGACACACATGTTTATGGCAAGATTCCTTCTTCCCTTATCTTTTATTATCCCCCTGAACACAATAAAAGAAAAAAGAAAGAAGAATATATAGCAGAGGCTTATGATAAGAAATGAAAGCCCTACACTCTTGATGTCACTATTCTTTCCTTCAAAACCGGAAGCTATGATGGACGCAGGAAGAATTATCTTCAATAAAACATCCGAGAGTTCATCTACAGTTTTGTCTGAAACGAGATTAATCTTCTTAATCAAGTAACCAGACAAAACAAGAAGAAACAAAGTCAAAAGAGAATTAACCAGCGTCCCTAAATACATACTTAGCCTCGGAAGAATAGTATCAGAATAGAAGCTTATACAACAGTATTAATCACTCTTTTCTGATGCACTTTGCAAACATAAACCATGATACATGAGGAATCCACTGCTCTGCCCAACGCCAGTTGTCACTGACATCGCTTCTTGGCTCCATCACTAGGTCTATCCCTTCTTCGTCATCAATCATGCTGGTTATTCCGTTCACTATTCCTCCTGGAATATTTACGTAATCATAGTTGTTGAAGAAGAAATACTCCGGATTATTCCTTCCAAAGCCCTCGATCATCGATGAATCAAAAGGGTTCTGTCCCATAATCCAATCCAAGGTACATGTGCTCATCGTCTCTAAGTCATTCTTTAAGCTCTCGTCTTCTGTATGAGTGGACACAAGGTATGATGCAGCAGAAAGGGACGCCAGCCTAGCGTTCTCCCCCTGCCACCATGGAGAGACTGTAGTATTATGTGGAAAGAAGAACTGAGTCTTCACACAACCATTATCCAAGACTTCCTCCACTGGGTAATTAAACGGATTGACTCTCTCTTTCGATATACTCACTTTATGTCTCATTACTTCCTCTGCCACTCTAAATGCTTCCTTTGATAAAGAATCATCTTTCTCAACTTCTCCATAGAGAATAAGAGAAAGAATAGGAAGACCTTCGTCTGAAGCATGGTGAAATGGAAGGCCTGGAGTAAACTCGAAGCGTCTCTCACCCTCTCTAATAGCTAAAGTATGCTCTATCATTTTTCTGCACCAAGCCCTCGAATCAAGAAGATACTTCTCGTCTTTTGTAGATAAATAAAGCTCAGTGGATGCAAGGAGAACTGTGTAATAATCTACGAAGTTCCACTTTCCATCGTTTGTGTAGAGGTTGTTGTTCTCAACTAAGTATTCATAAGCTTCTTCAGCGGCTTCTAGATAATCTTGAGAAGAATAATCCTCGGATATTGTTTCATGAGTAGACGCAGAAGCAAGAGCGGCTATAGCCAGAGCCCCGCCGGAACGGAGGGAAGTTTCATAGTAAGTGTCGTCAACTATCTCACTGTCTTTTGTCTCTGCCTCCGAGAATTGATCTGAAGAGTTATGGTAGTCGAAACCAATGGACCGTGTTCCTTTTATTACATCCATGTGATTGAGGTCTTCGTTCCGCCTGATGGAGCGGATGAAGGAGCCTGAAGGAATATGGGTCCTCACTAAGAAATCTGCTCCCCATGAGCCTTCGTCCAGCATTCTTTTCTTTAGTATTGTATATGACGGAGACTTCTTCTTTTCTATGTAGTCGTATCCCTTGAAGAAGAAGTAAGTGCTTAATCCCATTTGCTGGGGATTATACCAAGTGCTATGGGAAAGATGAGAAAGATGAATGCCATGATCTCCCGATGCATCGAACCATCCTCCGCGGAGATCCATTTCACCTTTCCTTGGACCGGAGAATAATAAGTGTCTATCTTCACTGTCCCACTCGCCAGAGGAACGCTGGGCCTTAAAGAAGGCTGTATTGGCGCTTATAAGCCTCAGCGATACCAAGTACTCTGATATCTCGATTCTCTCTGTCTCGTTCCCCACTTTTACTTTATATGAGCCTGGAGTAGAGAAAGATGAGAAATCACCGACCAAGTACTCACCTTTATTCCATCTCTCTACTCTTCCATAGTAGACGAGGTCACCTTTATATACTTCTTTATTATCTCTGTCACGAATAATAGTAAAGCTATCAACCTTCTCTCCGTCACTCTCCACTATTACTCTCTTTCTATCTCCAGAAATGTAACCTACTTGATTAATAAGGATTCTAACCATTCTTCACTCCTTTTTTGACAGTATAGAATACAAAGAGGAGAAAAGAATGGTTTTGAGTAAACTAACACCGATTATTCTTCCCAGAATAATTCATCCAGTGTCTTATTCAACACCTTACAAATTGAGATGCAAAGCTTTATTGTAGGGTTATAGTCGCCCTTTTCAATGGCATTTATAGTCTGTCTTGAGACTCCTACTTTTTCTGCCAAAGCTTCTTGAGAAAGATCCATAAGTGCCCTTGCACTTTTGAGTTTTAAATTCTTCACTCCTCTATTTCCTCTCTCTTGGAGTGTAAAGCCTGTACAACCATTATTACAACCCATAAAACAAATACAAAGGCCATCAGAGATCTGTCGCTAAGCTTTCCATCAGTGATCATCATGCCTTCCATAATAAATCTTATTGTACCAATACCCATCATTACTGACAGCACTATCCCGACAATGAAAAACTGTTTTTTATTCTCATGAAGTGAGAAGTATGCATCATTATTGATGGCGGCAATTGCAAAGGCCCCGATACCGATTAATACTGCGATAATATTTCCTGTCTCTGGTGTCTCAAATAGGCTCTTACCTACAAAGAAGCCATAGAGGGCAATGAATGTAGATGCAACGATTAGCGTCCAAAAGCCTATCATAAAGCACTTACCTCTTGCTGCAATCTGTCTTTCATCCCACTGACACTTTTTATTCTTCTTCATTCTTCTTGAGTTAATCAAAATAACGATGAGACCGATAAGAAGCCCCACACCCATTCCAATGTTATACCAATTTCTCATTTTTCGCTCCTTGATGGACATAAAGTAAATTTATTCTTAATTATTGTCAACTATATTTTACATTTATTAATTAATTTCTTCTCTGTTTGCAATTCGATAAAAAAGGAAGTATTCTATAGGGAGGAGAAATACTATGGACAAAAAAGCAATGTATAAACTTACATATGGGCTCTTTGTCTTGACCGCAAATGAGAACGGAAAAGACAATGGATGTATCATAAACACAGCCATCCAGGCTGCAGGAGAACCAAATCAGGTCTCTATTTCCGTCAGCAAGCAGAACTATACCCATGATATGATTATGCGTACCGGCGCCTTCACAGTCTCTTCCATTACAGAAAAGGCAGATTTCTCTCTCTTTAAGAGATTTGGTTTCCAGAGTGGAAAAGAAACAAATAAATTCGATGGCTTTGACGGCTGGCTCAGAGGCATCAACGGCGTCCCTTACATCACAGAGAGCTGTAATGCATACATTAGTGTAAAAGTAGAGAAGACTGTGGATCTTGGTTCCCATACACTATTTATCGGGCAGGTAACAGATATGGAAGTTCTTTCAGAAGACCCATCCGTCACATATGCATACTATCAGAGTAATATAAAGCCAAAACCTGAGAAGGTAGGAACAACTCCAAAGGGAGAGACAGTATGGAGATGTATCATCTGTGGATATGAATATGTAGGCGAAGAGTTACCAGAAGACTTCATCTGCCCATGGTGCAAGCACCCTGCTTCAGATTTTGAAAAGATTGTACGATAAGGAATGAACCTGTGGAGCCACGCAAACGAAGCGTGGCTTTTTAACTCATCATTTGTAAAATATTTATATATTTATTACCCATTTGATGTTTCAATCAATCCCAAAATGGTTTAGAACTTAAGTGGAGAGAAATATGAGAGTAGCATGTCCTGTTGATTCAATGGATCAGATAAAGAAAAATGCCGAAGAAGCCGAATTCATCACACTTTTTGATATCGAGGAAGATGAGATTCTTTCAGAAGAGAAGATCCAAGTTTCTTCTTCATCAATAGTGTCTCTCATTGTAGCCAAGGATGTTGATACCTTCATTTGCTCTAATCTCGATATTCCCATGATGATAGCTCTATCAAAAAATAATATCGAGATTATTGGCGGTGCCCAAGGAAAGGTGAAGACTGTAGTTAATAGTTGGATAAACGGGACACTGGAGTGTAACGACATTGTTTGTTCCGGACAAGAAAGCGGTGGATGCAGTGGGGATTGCACACACTGCAAGTCTATATGAGGAGTAGAATATGGGAAAGGAAAAGAAAGTAAAAAAAGAGAAAAAAGCTAAAGTTGCGCCATACGCCAACAAAAGGACTTTGACAGTCTACCTAGTTCTCAGAGCGCTCGTCATCGCAGTAATGGTAAGAGCCTTCTTCAGAGGAGCATATGAAAACATGTTCATGTGCGGTTTGACGCTGGTTTTGATGATTCTCCCTTCAATACTTACCAAAAAGCTTAAGATATACCTACCTTCTGCGCTGGAAATAGTAATATTGTGCTTTATCTTCGCAGCAGAAATCTTGGGAGAGATCTCATCTTTCTATATCAATGTCCCTCATTGGGATACCATGCTCCACACTATCAACGGCTTCTTGTGTGCAGCTGTAGGCTTTGCTTTAGTAGACCTTTTTAACAGAGACGAGCGCTTTACATTTAAGCTCTCTCCACTCTTTCTTGCTGTAGTTGCATTTTGTTTCTCAATGACAATCGGAGTACTTTGGGAGTTCTTCGAGTTCTCTGCAGACCATTTTTTCGCTACCGATATGCAGAAAGACACTATCGTGCGTCAGATCAATACTGTTGAACTTGATGAAACAAGGACCAATAAAGTTGTGAAGATAAAGAACATCGACGATGTGATCATAGTACACACAGACGGAAGCGAAGAGAGTCTTGGACTTGGAGGTTACCTTGATATCGGCATCATCGATACTATGAAAGACCTATTCGTAAACTTCATAGGAGCTGTAGTCTTCTCCATCCTTGGCTTTATATATGTAAAGACCCGGGGAAAAGGCAAGATAGCCTCCTCTTTCATTCCTCGGGTAGAGATGAATGATAGGAGTCTAGGTGAAGAAGAGAAAAAAGAAGACAATCAAGAGAACTGAGATCTATAAAGCTTATAGTAGGCACCTTTCTTCTCTAGTAGTGAAGAATGGGTGCCTTTTTCTACAACGCTCCCGTTGCTCATCACTATGATTTCATCAGCATTTTCTATTGTTGAAAGCCTATGGGCGATGACAATGGCAGTACGCCCCTTCATAAGTGCAGTCATAGCTTCCTGTACTCTTTTTTCTGTGGATGTATCGACATTACTTGTGGCTTCATCGAGTATCAAGACAGGAGAATTAGACAAGAAAGCCCTTGCAATAGTCAGAAGCTGCTTCTGCCCCTTTGATATATTCCCTCCGTCTTCACTTATTTCAGTATCATATCCTTTGTCGAGAGTAGAAATAAAATAGTGTATTCCTGCCTTCTTTGCCGCTTCCACCACTTCTTCCCTTGTAGCGCCTTCTCTGCCATAAGCGATGTTATCGTAGACAGTACCCCTAAAGAGCCAAGTATCCTGCAATACCATTGCAAACTGTCTTCGCTGAGAGTGGACTTTTATGTCAGTACTGTCTATACCATCAATAAATATCTTTCCTTTATCTGGATAGTAGAACCTCATCAATAGATTGATGATAGTAGTCTTTCCTGCTCCCGTCTCACCAACTATGGCCAGAGTCTTTCCCTTCTCTGCAGAGAAAGAGACATTATGAAGGATTTCTTTCTCCGGAGAGTAGGAGAATGATACATCCCTCACTCCTATATTTCCTTCTCCCTTTTCTATCTCTATAGCCCCTTCTTTATCTTTTCTCTCCTCTTCCATGTCGAGAAAAGAAAAGATTCTCTCTGCTGCACTGAGAGCAGAAAAGAGCTCATTCATAATATTTGCAAGCTCATTAATAGGGCCTGCAAACTTTCTTGAATAGAGGATGAATGAAGAAAGCTGCCCTAGGGTTGCATAAGAAAACATATAGAGAATGGAGCCCAGAGTACCGTTGAGAGCAAGGGAAAGGTTATTCATCATTCCCATTGTAGGCCCAATAGTTACGCCTCTTACATCAGCGTTAAAGTAAGCGTCCGAGGCTTCTTTATTTATAGAAGCGAACTGCCTGGATACATTCTCTTCATATCCATAGGCCTGAATAGTCTTCTCTCCAGAGAACATCTCTTCTACAAAGCCATTCATCTCTCCATACTTCTCACTTCTTTTTGAGTAGAGGGGACGAGTAATACCCTTGATATGTATTGTGTAGAACACAGTTATGGGCAGAGTCACCATTGTAACTACAGAGAGAGGAAGAGAGATCTTAAGCATCATAAAAAATGATCCCAAGACAGTGATGACAGTAGTGATAATCTGAGAAATATCGGCTTGAATAGATGTAGCCACTACATCCACGTCATATGAGACGCGGCTTAAGATATCTCCTGCACTATTATCATCAAAGACAGAAACAGGCAGCCTATGAAGCTTATCGAAGCACTCTTTACGAAGCATATATGCTGTCTTTTTCGATATTTTGACCATTATGAGGTTAATGGAAAGATAGACTGCCTCGGAGAGTATATAGGAGAAAAGCATCAACAAGGCCCACTTCCAGACAAGGGAAAAATCAATGGCTCCTGCACCCTTCTCCACCTCGTTGATAGCTTCTCCACAAAAATATGGTCCCAATAGAGAAAGAACACAAGAGAGAAGAGATAGTAATCCTACAGCAATTATTATATTCCAGAATGGAGAGAGAGTCCTCCAGAGTCTCTTCAAGGTACCCTTTGTATCTTTGGGACGCTTCTGAATCATTTTTGATAACTTCATTCTTTAGCCTCCCCCATCTGTGTCTCGTAAATCTCTCTATAGCCCGGGCAAGTCTCCATTAGATAATCGTGTTTACCCCGTCCAATTATCTCGCCGTCATGAAGGAACAATATTTCGTCAGAGTTCATTACAGCACTGACTCTCTCTGCAACTATCACAAGGGACGAATCTTTATGGTAAGAAAGAATATTCTTCCTTACCATGCTGTCTGTATGGTAGTCCAATGCAGAAGACGAGTCGTCCAATACAATTATTGGAGAAGAGCCGGAGAGGGCCCTGGAGATAAGTAGTCTCTGTTTCTGGCCACCAGAGAAAGCAGATCCATGAATTGCCGCCTGATGCTGATATCCATCTTCATATTTCTCAATAAAGGAAGACGCCATAGCATTCTCTGCAGCCTTCTTCATCTCCTCGTCCGAGATATCGCGGCCTATCTTGATGTTGGATGAAATAGTATCATGGAAGATAAAGTCATTTTGGAATACAACACCGAAGTGTTTTCGTAGTTCCGGCAGATCATAACTCCTGATATCTTTTCCGTCTATATATATTCTGCCCTTATCCGGGTCATAGAACCTCATCATTAAGTTTATGATGGTACTCTTACCGCTTCCGGTCCCTCCGATTATTCCAAGGGTCTTTCCTCTTTCAAGCACAAAAGAAATATTACTTATAGCCCTGGTTGTCCCTTCATATGAAAAAGAGACATCGTCAAAGACCACATATCCTTTCTTACTTATCTCGTCTTCTTCTATATTTTCTACTTTTACGAGAGTTGAGACAGAGTCCATAGTATCTTTGATTCTTTCGGCAGATGCATTGGCCTTACTCATCATCAAGAAGAATCTATTGAGAGTAAGGACACCCATCATTATCATCTGAAAGTAGCTTAGAAAGGCCAGAATAACTCCTGGCTTCATTGTCCTCTTTGACACTCTATATGCCCCGATTGAGACAACAAGAACAAGGCCGATGTTCATAAATAGTTTTACGATAGTCATTGGAAGGGCCATAGTGAAACCGGCCTTTATCTCACTCTTCTCCATCTCTTTATCGGCGTTTTCGAATCTAGCGCTCTCTGTATTCTCTTTTCCAAGGGCCTTTACAACTCTTATACCGGAGATATTCTCTCTCATTATCCGAACTACATCATCCAGTTTCTTCTGCACAGCTGAGTATAATGGGATTCCTTTACGAGAAATGAAAATGACGATAGCTATAATAAGGGGAGCCATTACAGCAAGTATCAACGCCAAGCCCTTATCCATAGAGAAAGACACTATAAATCCACCGATAAGAAGAATAGGCGCCCTTACACCCAAAGTCTGGGAGCTCTGCATAAACGACAGGACATTATAAGAGTCACTTGTAAGACGGGAAATAAGGGAAGGAAGAGTTATATGATCGATGGTTTCGGAGCTAAGGTAGATTGTCTTTTCAAATAAATCTTGCCTAAGTCTATATATATTATCTCTAGCGCTCTTAACTGCCCTTTGGTTTGCAGTCTTATTGAAAAACCTACAAAGTACAGCAAGTATGACCATGACACCACCCCAGATAAGAACCATCTTCAGCGATTTCTGAGGAGCCACAGAGTCTATTATATATTCCAGCACATAGGGAATTAAAAGCTCCAGAAATGTGCCGATAAACTTGATGACCATAGTTATCAAAATGAACAACCAGGTCTTCTTCATATAAGAAAGGATGAATTTCATGGATAAAAGAATTATGAGTCAAAATAAAAATTGACTCAACAAGACTTTTTGAATTATCTCATTCTTTAACTAAAAGAAAGACATAAAAGCAAAAGGCTGGAAGTTTTGTCTCCCAGCCCTCATTGTCTATTTTATTTCTCCAAAAGCTCGTCAAGCTCAGCAGCAATAGCTTTTTTATCTAGGTTGCGGCCGATTATACAGAGTCTTACCATTCTGTCACCAACCTTCTCATCCCAGTCTGCTGCAATCTGAGGGTTCTCTTCCAAAAGTTCCTTCTTTTCTTTCTCAGGAGCTGTTGCAACCCATCTGCCATAGGCTCCGCAGAGAAGCTGTCTGCCACTTGTCTCCAAGACATATGCCATATCGTCTTCATCACTGAACCACAGAGTTCCCTTACATCTAATGATGTTCTTTGGCCAGGATGGAACATAAGAGCGGAGTTTCTCTCTATTAAACGGAGTACGTCTGTAGTAGATGAATGTTCCGATGCCATACTCATCCTCACTCTCTCCCTCATGCCTATGTTCATGGTGATGATGGTGATCATGATGGTGATGTTCTTCATCGTGGTGATGGTGCTCATCATGCTCATCCTCGTCATCGTGGTCATCTTCATGGTCATGATCATGATGGTGGTCATCATCATGGTGATGGTGGTGATCAGGATTATTCTCGTCCTCCTCGTCGCCAAGCTCTCCTTCTTTTGAAAGGGCCTGACACCAGCCTGCACTTTCATATACTTCATCAAAGTCGAAGGAGTGAGTGTTAATTATATCCTTTACTGCCACGTCTCCCTGGCTTGTCTCGATGACCTTTGCACCCGGATGAAGAGCGTTTACAACCATTCTTACTTTATCGAGTTCGTCCTTTGTAACAAGGTCGATCTTGTTTATTACCAGTGTAGAACAGAACTCAATCTGCTGTACAAGTAAGCTCTCGATATCTTCTTCCTCGATTTCATCTTTCCTCAGGAGCTTCTCTCCTGAAGCAAACTCATCTACAAGGCGAGCAGCATCAACAACACCCACAACGTTATCGAGGTAACCATTCCTGATAAGCTCCAATTCCTGTGCAATAGGCATAGGCTCACATACACCGCTTGCTTCGATCAAGATATAGTCATAGAGTCCCTTGGATATCAACTTCTCAATGCCCTTTGTCATCTCGCTTTTCAGTGTGCAGCAGATACAGCCGTTTGTAAGAGGAACTATGTCGCTTGTATCTGTAATATTTCCACCCTTTGCAATCAAGGATGCATCTACGTTTATTTCACCGATGTCGTTGACAATTACAGCGACCCTATACCCTTCCTGGTTGTTCAGGACTTTATTTAACAGTGTAGTCTTACCTGCTCCAAGATATCCACAGAGCAATGTAATAGGTGTTTTAGCCTTTGCCATTTTATTCTCCTAGAGAGTATTTCATCTCCAAGAGAGAAATATAACAATAAAAAGGAAAAAAGTATAACTACCAACAGAATTAACATTGAATTTACACACTAAAAGACTAATGTTTAGATAGCTACTTCTTTTTTTCTTTTCCCCCTCTTTATACTTTTATTATGGACACAAGCCTCTTTTATTCATTATTGATGATGGTATTAGGGATGGTATTGATATACCTGGCTATCAAACACAAAATGGAGCCCACACTTCTTCTACCCATGGGATTTGGAGCCATACTGGCTAATATTCCAGGAACTATGGTAATAGGAGAAACAGGAATCCTTACTTGGCTCTATGAATTCGGGATAGAGCGATATGAAGTATTTCCCCTCCTATTATTTATAGGAATAGGAGCAATGATAGATTTCGGGCCACTATTGGAAAAGCCTTGGCTAATATTTGTAGGTGCTGCAGGACAGGGAGGAGTATTCCTAACTCTAATCGTGGCTTCTTTATTCTTTCCCATTAACGATGCAGCATCCATTGCAATCATTGGTGCAGCCGACGGTCCAACTGCAATTCTTGTTTCAGAGAGACTACACTCTACATATATGGCATCCATCCTTATAGCTGCATACTCATATATGGCCCTCGTCCCTATTATTCAGCCCATTGTACTGAAGGGAGTGACCACAAAGAAAGAGAGAAGAATAAAGATGACATACACATCCCGCTCTATCTCTCAAAGCACAAAGATTATATTTCCTATAGCTGTCACTATTATTTCGTCACTTGTCGCCCCAGACTCAGCATCTCTTGTGGGCATGCTGATGTTCGGTAACCTCCTACGAGAATGTAAAGTCTTGGATTCACTCTCTTCTGCAGCTCAGAATATTCTTACGCCTCTTATTTCCCTTCTTCTGGGCTTATCTATGGCGCCATTAATGAGGGGAGAGCTAATTATGAGAAAAGAGACACTAATGATTATGGCCTTCGGTCTCATGGCTTTTGTTTTGGGAACAGTATCAGGAGTAGTGTTTATAAAAATAGCTAATATTTTCCTTCCTAAAGATAAGAAAGTGAATCCACTCATAGGAGGCGCAGGGTTATCTGCATTTCCAATGAGCTCAAGAGTCGTTGAAAAAGTAGGAATCGAGAGTGACAAACAAAACCACCTTCTTCCATTTGCGCTGGGCGCAAATGTTGCAGGACAGATAGGGTCTGTCATGGCAGGTGGAATTCTTCTTTCACTATTAAAATGAGGTCAATATGAATACAGTAATAGAAGCGATTAAAGTTAGTTTCAGCGCCCTAGGATATTTATTCTTGACTATGCTTGCTATATTCAGCGTACTGGTGATTGTAAAAAAGATAGGAAGGAAGTGAAAGAGGAGGCATCGCCTCCCCTTTAGTCAATCCTTTTTTACTGCAGCACCATACCTGAATACAATGGAAAGGAACATAGTAAAGAGAACTGTCGCTGCATCGAAAGAGAACTTCACGTCATGAGAGAAGTTGAAATTTGCATTTGCAGCCTCAAAGACAGCGACGATTATTGTAGAGACAAGGAATGCAACAAAGCCTACAATCAACTCGTAGATAGCTGTAGAGAACATGAACTTTCCGCTCTCTTCACAAAATGGAGTACCGTCAGCTTCCTCCATTGTATAGTAGCGGTTCCATTTATGAGAAATTAGGGCACCAGACAGCGTCTGACATATTCCTACAAGGACAGCGCAATATGCAACTGTAATCGAAGTGTCTTTAGGTGTAATCATGCCCACAGCAACTGCTTCATCCATCAATCCTAGTCCATCTGCAAGAAATAGCATCAAAAGACCTAACAGGCACAAAGAGCCTCCGACTATACATGCAACAAAAGCGACTTTTGTAAGAATCTTCAAGACTTTCATTATTGTCTGTATTGTTTTCAAGTGGTCCATATTTACCTTCTTTTTTTGAATGTACGTTCAAAATACATAAGCACACAGAAACTGTCAACAAAAAAAGGATAAAGTGAAAAACTTTTCTTATTTTTCAGAACACTAATTCTTTTATTGATGAATATATTTCGTTTTCCATATATTCTAAATAGAGAGAGATTCAGAACACATGTACAACACAGCCCTTATTATCCAATATCTGAGCATTGCACTACTTCTAATACTATCTATCTACATCTTCTATAAGTGGAAGACTAGAACCCAAGGTCTACTCCTCCTGAACTGTATTGTTACTCTTATAAACAATGCAGGATACTTATGTGTGATGCTGGCAAAAGACTCCAATGCTTCTCTTTTGGGCATTCAGCTTTCATACCTAGGAAGAGTATGGATTCCATATACTCTCATCCTTTTTTCTCTCGACCTATGTAGGATAGATATAAAAAAGAGCTTGATGGGCTTTCTGGCTCTTATCCATACCTCCGTCTACTTTCTTGTGCTATTTGCAAAGTTCATCCCTCTCTATTACTCTTCGATCACATTTATAGAAGATGGCTTATTTCCTCACAATGAATATGGCCATGGAATAGTACACTACCTCTATACTGTCCTTCTTGTCTGCTACATAGTGATAGGCCTTGCAATACTTTATAAAGCCATAAAGAATGAAAGAGACAAAATAAGAAGATGGAGACTACTCTGGGTAACTTCAGCAATATCTGTAGAGTGTATCTTCTACATACTTGAACTGACAGGTGTAGGAGGAGCTTACGACACTACAGTAGTAGGCTACGCTATAGCATCATTAATGATGGCTGTAGCAATATTTAGATACGACTTGATGGATACTCTCCAACTGGTACGGGATTATGTTCTGGATGAGCTTTCCCAAGGCATAATTGCAATAGGAGAAGACGAAATCATCGAATACTACAATAAACCAGCTTTAAAAATACTCCCTGAATTGGAAACACAACCAGAGAAGGTCCTTCCCTTAATCATAAAGAATGCAGATGAAGGAAGGAGTATGGAGATAGGTGAAAGAATATATACTCCTATGAGGAAGGATCTTGAGGAAGATGGGAAAAAGAAGGGAGAGATTTTTGTTTTCATTGACGATACAGAAGACATAAGGCATATGGAAATGCTTCAGAAAGAAAAAGCCAAAGCGGAAGAAGCCAATCTATCAAAGAGCAGATTTGTCTCCGTAGTCTCCCATGAAATAAGGACACCTATGAATGCCATTGTAGGTATGACAGATATTCTTCTCTCCAGCAAAGACTCTCTTTCAGAGAAACAATTACAATACCTAAAGACAATCGAAACCAGTGGCAAGGCTCTTTTGGATATCGTCAACGACATTCTTGATATGTCAAAACTGGAAAAGGGCAAGATGGAGATTATAGAGTCTGAGTATGATATCAGAAAGACTATCTCGGACATTGTATTCTTGATTGAAAACAGAGTGGGAGGAAAAGATATAAAAATCGTTGTAGATATCGATAAATCTATCCCTTCTCTTCTTATTGGCGACGCATTAAGAATACGGCAGATACTCATTAACTTAATGAACAACTCTGTCAAGTTTACAGAGAAAGGGTCTATCACCCTCTCAATAGTAAAAGACGATAAAACGGACGATGAATATATACTCACTTTCTCAGTATCAGACACAGGGCAAGGTATAAAAGAAGAAGACTTAAAGAAACTGGGAGAAGCCTTCTCTCAAGTGGACACTAAGAAAAACTATGGAAAAGAGGGAACGGGACTAGGTATCTCGATATCGAAAGACTTCATTGCCCTTATGGGTGGAAGACTGATGGTAGAGAGCGAATACGGAAAAGGTACAAGGTTCTTCTTCACTATTTCTCAGAAAAAAGTGAAAGAGAAGAGAGAGGAAAAGGAAGATAAAACCAATGTCTCTTTTAATGGAGAGAAAGTCCTGATCGTAGACGACACGGAAATAAACTTAATGGTCATGGAGGAACTTCTCACTCCATTAAACTTAAGTGTCACATGCACTGACTGCGGAGAGAAAGCCTTGGAAATAATAGACCATGAATCATTCTCTATTATCTTTATGGATTACATAATGCCAGGGAAAAATGGAATAGAGACCACGAAGGATATAAGAGAGAGAGGAATCGAGACTCCTATCATTGCCCTCACTGGAGACACAGAAGAGGAAACTAAAAAAGAATTCATTCTAGCTGGCTCTAATGATATTCTCTCAAAGCCTGTAGAATATGAAAAAATGAAGAATTTACTTAACCTATACCTTAATTAATGGCAGAAGGGAGAAAACCTCCCTTCTACCATACCATTCTTAACTATGTGCAATCACTCCACATCCTGAAGCGCCATATAGTTCTCTTCCCCGGTTCTCACCTTCACGACTCTATCTACGCTATAGACGAAGATCTTGCCGTCTCCGATGTGGCCTGTGTATAGGGCCTTTTTGGCTGCAGCGATGACTGCATCTACAGGAATCTTACTTACAACTACATCAACCATTACCTTCGGTAGCAGTGTAGCATCCATCTCGACGCCTCTATACCACTCGCCTGCGCCCTTCTGTACTCCACAGCCCATTACCTGTGTAACTGTCATTCCTGTTACACCCAGATCGTTCATAGCCTTCTTAAGCATATCGTATCTAGAGAGCTTACATACAATCGACACCTTGTACATACCCGTATCTGTATGTGCTGTGTTAACTGTACTTACAGCTGCACTTCTTAGAGCTTCGGAAGCCTTGTCATAATCCTCCACACCAAGGCTAGTATTCTCGTTTATTGCCATAGTCATAGTGTTGGAGATATCCATGATAGAGAAGCCTGCATATGCAGATGTTAGACCATGCTCTGTTGCGTCAAGACCAATAATCTCCTCTTCTTCACTTACTCTGAGACCAAAGATTTTGTCTATGACCTTAAATGTTATGAATATTGTTACAACTGTCCAAAGAGCTGTTGTAAGACATCCCACAATCTGGATACCCAAAAGAGAGAATCCGCCACCATAGAAGAGACCTGTCAGAGTTGAACCAGGAGCAGTAGGAGTTGCAAAAAGGCCTACTGCAAGTGTTCCCCAAATACCATTGAACATATGGACTGCAACAGCACCGACTGGATCGTCTACATGGAGCTTGTTATCACAGAACCATACACCGAATACTACTAATAAACCTGCTACAACACCGATTATTGTCGCACCGAGAGCATCTGTTACGTCACAAGGAGCTGTGATGGCCACAAGACCTGCCAGGGAAGCATTAAGACACATAGATACATCCGGTTTTCCATACTTGACCCATGTAAAAATCATACAGACACATGTTGCAACAGATGGAGCGATTGTTGTTGTCAAAAATACGGAACCAAGTTGATCCACACTTGTACAAGCTGCGCCGTTGAATCCATACCAACCTAGCCATAGGATAAATACACCTAAACAGGCTATTGGAAGGTTGTGGCCAGGGAATGCATTTACTTTTACAACCTTTCCCTTTTCATCTCTAACAAACTTTCCGATTCTTGGCCCCAACATAAAGGCACCGACGAGAGCGCAGATACCACCCACCATGTGAATACAGTTAGAACCTGCAAAGTCGTGGAAACCGATGGCACTTAGCCAACCGCCACCCCAAGTCCAGTGAGCTTCGATTGGATAGATGACAGCTGAAATAACTGCAGAGTAGACACAATAGGAGATGAATCTTGTTCTTTCAGCCATCGCTCCCGATACGATAGTTGCAGTAGTAGCACAGAATACCAAGTTGAACACGAAGTTTGAGTAATCGAAGTTCTGATAGTTCGTAATAATGTCAAAGCCTGGCTTACCAAGTATTCCCAGCCAGTCTTCACCTAAGAATAGGCTGAAACCGATCAAGACGAACATTACAGTTCCGATACAGAAATCCATCAGATTCTTCATCAAGATGTTTCCTGTATTCTTTGCTCTTGTGAAACCGGCCTCGCACATTGCGAAACCAGCCTGCATCCAGAACACCAAAGCGGCACCGATCAAGAACCACACGCTGAAGACTTCACTCGAAATAGCACTCAAGATTTCTTCCATATATGCCCTCCAAAAATAAAAAAAGACAAAGGCGCCAAACCATTTTCGATTCAGCGCCTTTGCCTTGGACTTTGATTACCATAATTTAACATTTTATGTCAATATAAGTTTTATAATTTTATGTTTTACCATGTTTTAACAGTAT
>CAMEQB010000018.1 GCA_945932505.1 uncultured Spirochaetales bacterium | reverse complement strand
CCACTACTGTTCCAGGCTCTTCTGTAGAGGGAGAGAATGGAGAGAATGCACTACCATATACACCGGTAATAAGAAGCTTATCGTTTCCAAGTGTGCAATATGCACGAGGCCATGGGATACAGGCACGGACTAAGGCATGTATCTCTTCAGCACTTCTCGACCAGTCGATCTTTCCATCTTCTTTATTAATAAAAGATGTGTATGATGCTTCGCCTTTCTGTTCAACAGGGGTAATAGTTTCAATCTTTGAGAGAGCATCGAAGACAAACTCAGGAACTAGATTCGACACCTTCGCTTCCAACGTAAGTGTAGTCTCATCGCCGTTGAGGGAGAGGGGAAGGGAAGCAAATACCCTTCCCTCGTCTATTCCAAGCCCTATCTCTTGAAGAGTAATGGCTGTCTCTCTATCCAAGTTCTTTATGGATGCATATATAGGCGCACACCCTCTATACTTTGGAAGAGGAGAAGGATGAACGTTAAATGTATGATCAAAGAGAGCGAGAAACTTAGGGCCGAATATCTTTCCATAACAAAAAGAGAGAAGAGTATCTACAGAGAGGGACTTCACCAACTCCCTCTCTTCTTTTTTTAAATGTTCCGGTGTATATACAGGAAGCCCAAGCTCCAATGCCTTGACTTTTACAGGTGTAGGAATAAGAGTCTTTCCCCTCTTTCCAGGAGCATCTGGAGCTGTAAACACAGCACCCACCAATCCTTTCTCTCCTAGAAGAGAAAGAAGTGGCACAGCTATTGTATCTGTCGCGGCATAGAGTATCTTCATTTTTTCTTACTGCCTCTCTTCTGCTTCTTTTCGTATGCCTTCAGCATCTTATTCTTTTCTTCTTCACTTAAGTGATCGATGAAGAGTTTACCGTCAAGATGGTCGTATTCATGCTGAATTACTCTCGCCAGCATTCCATCTGCATCAAGATTGAAAAGCTTGCCGTTTGCATCCCTAGCCTGAATCTTGACTCTCAATGGTCTTATTACATCGTGGTAGACTCCAGGAATAGACAAACAGCCTTCTTCATATGGGCCCTTCTCCATGCTGGTCTCCACGATTTCAGGGTTGATGAATACATATCTCTTTCCATCTCTGATATCTACTACAAAGAAGCGCTGAGGGATGCCTATCTGAGGAGCTGCAAGTCCAACTCCGTCAGCTTCCAATAGTTCATCAAACATTGCCTCTGTAAGCATCTTCAATGAAGAATCAAATTCTTTGACGGGAGCGCACTTCTCTCTAAGCACCTCGTCTCCTATTTTTACTATTTCCAAAATCGGTTCCATCTATATTTTTTCCTTTTCTTTATAATCATATTGTTTTTTCTCCCTAGGAGGAAGTATTGAGGACAAAGCAAAAAGAAGAGAGAATATAGTTATGAGTGAAGAAAGAGCAATTAGAGCAGGAGAAAAAGCATTATATAGTCTCAAAGAAGCAAGAGATATTCTCTCTTCCGCTTCCAACTGGGGTTTATTGGATATATTCGGCGGTAATGGTTTCACTGGTTTTATGAAGCACATGAAAATCGATAAAGCCAGAAAAGTGCTAGATAAAGCAAGGCAAGACTTATGGGAGTTTCGTAATGAGCTCTCATACCTACCTGAAATAAACATCAATATCGACGGCTTTCTTACATTTGCAGACTTCTTCTTCGACGGCTTTCTATCAGATGTGTTCGTACAGTCAAGAATAAATGATGCAAAGAGACAGCTGGACGAAGCGATCAGGAGAACAGAGAGTGTTCTCTCACAGCTTAGGCTTTCATCTGTATAAGAAAGAAAAGAAGATACCAATGGGTGAAGAACTTGAAAAAGGAAGAAAAGCCTTAGAAAGCCTGGAAGAAGCAAAAGATATGCTCTCTTTATCTTCCAATTGGAGTCTATTGGGGATATATGGCGGAAATTGCTTGACGTTCCAAAGGATTGAAAACGCCAAAAGAGTCCTAGAGAAGACAATAGATGATATTGATTTGTTTCTTGAGGAAATCAGAGATCAGAAAGAAAAGCTAAAAGAAATAGAAGATCTCGATAATTCTATCGATAACATCTCCCAGGCTCTATGTGACGAAATGTTTCAAGAGAGAATAAAAAATATACAAGAAGAGCTAAATACAGCAACAAAAGCTATAGAGAGCATTCTCTCAAAGCTGGGATTATAATATTTCGTCGGCCTTGGAGGGTATGGAATAATAAGAGAAATACTCTTCTTCCAGAGGTATCCACTTATTCTTGAACGCCTCCAACTTCTCAGGGCATCTCTTCTCCAGCCTCTTCAGCTGCTCCTCTTTTTCTACATCCAAGAATATGGCTCTATCCCAGTAATGAGGGAATGAGGGATGAAGGGCATAGGAGCCTTCAACGATTGTTGGACGGGAAGAGAGAATCTTTTTCTCTCCTTCATAATCCATCTTCGAGCAAGAGAATACTCTATATGAAAAATCATCCCCACTCAGAATACCTTTTATTACTTCGTCGAGGAATCTCTCATAGTGTACATTGCCCCCTGGAAGAGCAAAACGCTCTGGAGTCCTTAAAGAAAGAGGAAGGAAGAAGTCATCCATTCTTACAATGTTTACATCCATTTCCTTCATTACATCTTCTGAGAGTGTACTCTTACCGCTGGCGCACCTGCCGTCAATGGCTATAATTCTCACTCCACTCTCAATGATTTCTATTACTCTTTCCTTTCTTTCTATCCTGTCCATGACTTTATCTTAACATATTGGGGCATTTGAAACAAAGATTGACGAACAAAAACAACGAAAGAAGGAATCTGAGCGCTCTATGTTGTGGAATATTCCTAAACTCTGAAATAGAATAAAGGTATGTCAGAGATAAAAACAGAAACCACTAAAAAGGGAATGAAATTCCATAAATTCTATACCTACGTTTATTTGCCTCTATCAGCAATGCTGGCTTTGTTCATAGCCCTTGGCCGCTTTTATTACATAACGACAATATCTCTATCTACATATAGAGGATGGGTGGAACTTGTGCATGCAACGTATCCATTAGTGTGCTGTGTACTCTCCGTAGCCGCACTTCCTTTCTTGATCGGAAAATCAGGTATCGGTAGAAGAATCGTCCTCTTCAGCGAGACTTTAAAATCACTACTGGCTCTAGTCTTAATTGGAGCTTACCTTTCCTATGGCAATCTTATCCCAGCTCTGGTTTACACACTCCTTGTGTTTGGAATGGCTCTCGTCTATGGCTACTACAGAATGCGTGAATGGGAATTTGACCCAGTCAAAGTAGTAGTTAAAAAAAGTGAAGAGCCTCTTGCCAATCCAAAAGAGGAAGAGAAGGAAGAGCCTAAAGAAGAAATAGCTGAGGAAGAAAAAACAGAACCAAAAGAAATAGATAGTGAAGAAGAAGAAAAGGAAACAGAAGAAGTTTCTCCAGTAGTAGAAGAACCTGTTACTGAAGAGAAGGAAATAGTAGTAGAAGAGACAAATGGAGACTTTGATCCGTCTTCCACTATCAAGCTCACATCCATAGTACCAGGAACCTTCGCTCCAGAGAGCCCAATACTGGTTGAAGAGATTGTAGTAAGAACAGAAAAAGAAGATACGATTATCTCTATAAAGGTAAGGAACATCTCCAACAAGACTATCATATCATCGACTTGGTCAGTGGATGGAATCAGGGAGTTTACATCTAATAAGATGATCACACCTAAAGAAGAAGTCACTATAAATGCTCGAATTAATATCCCTACTGACAGGGCATCGATTAAACTTATATCCCTTGAAGAGTATGAAGGTGGAAGAGTGGAATTATCAGATAAAAAGCAGATATCTATTCCTCCTAAACATGCTATATCATCACTCTTTAAGGATGATAGATTCTCTTTCTTTATTTCTGACTTAAAGAAAAAAGAGGGAGTGGATGCAGAGTGGCTTTATATGGAAGATGGAACTTCATCTTCTTGGCTCTGCCCAAAGTGTGGCATCCCTGTATATAAAGACGATAACTGCCCTCTTTGTGGAATAGATAGAGAAAAAGCTAAGGCTTTCTCCCCATCTACCATTACACTCCTTTTCGATAAAGCAAAGGAAAACAGAGAATAATGAAATATGCAGTAATCGGCGGCTCCATGTCAGGCTTGGCTGAAGCCACCATAATAGAACTCAAGAAAAGGGGTTTCTTTATTTTTGCCCTGGATATAAGAAATGAAGAGAGGGAAGAAGAGGGAACCCTCTATATAAAGACAGACTTAACTAAAAACGAAGATATAGAAAGAGCCAGAACAATCGTTGAAAAGAAGACCGATAAAGTGGACTTTATCGCTAACTTCTCAGGTTGCGTAATACTTGGCTCATTCATTGAAAAAGCTGAAGGCAAGGTAGAGAAAATCTTTGCCCTCAACCTCTTTGCTACATTTAACTTCAATAGAGTATTCGGTCCTCTTGTAATAAAGGGAAAGGGAACTATTGCCGTTATCTCCAGCGAATATGGAAAGATTACAGCAATACCTCTACACGGCTACTATCCTATGTCAAAGCATGCTGTAGAGCTTTATGGTGATTCTCTAAGGCGTGAGCTGAAAAAGAGCGGAGCAAAAGTCACAACTATTCGCCCAGGAGCCTTCAAAACAAATATGCAAGGTGCTGTAAATGGACAGTTCGATTCTTTATTGGCAGAAACAGATATATACAAAGAGCCACTTTTGAAGATGAAGCACATTATGACGGGAGAGCTGAAAAAGGCAAAAGACCCTGCAATACTTGGAAGAAAACTTGCTTCCATTGCTGAGAAAAAGCACCCACGTGCCCACTACAACATAAAGAACAGCTTCAAGATGAAGCTTCTGACAATTCTCCCTTCTCCTCTTACAGACTGGATCTTCTCCATCTTCTTCTGATTAAAACAACGTTATCGGATCCACATCTACTTCCAAGTGAAGGGATGAGGGTAGACGGAAAGAAGAAAGAAGAGTACGAGTAAAGTTCAATAGCCGCGATATACTCTGACTACGAAGTAGCACATGCCACCTCCATTGGCCTGCCATCTTCTCAACTAGGCATGGAGAAGGAGAGAATACTTCTATCTCTTCGTCACTATCGGAGAGAGTCGACGCCATATCTCCAAGCGCCATTGCAGCTTCTTTAACTTTTTCTTCCATCTTTCCTCTGATAGATAGATTCACCAGCCTTGTGAATGGAGGGAACATAGTCTCTTTTCTTTGTGAGAGCTCCCTCTCATAGAAGTGTTCCAAATCATTAGTCGCCGCCATCTGGATGGCAGGAGCTGTAGGCTGAGTAGTCTGTATGATTACTTTTCCGTCGTCTCTATATCGCCCCGCCCTACCTGCAACTTGGTGCAAAAGATCGAAAGTCCTCTCTCCTGCCCTAAAATCAGGGAGAGCTAGGGAAGAGTCTGCATTAAGTATTCCTATTAATGACACCTTAGGGAAATTAAGTCCCTTCGCTATCATCTGAGTACCTAGAAGAATATCGATCTCTCCGTCTCTGAAGGCGGAAAGAATCTCCTGTGTCTTTTCGCTGTCACCGTTTGTGATATCAGTATCGAGCCTCTCGATACGGGCAAAAGGAAAGAGCGCCCTGGCCTCCTCTTCAGCGTTCTCCGTTCCGTAACCACGAGGAGAGATATCGAAGGATCCACACTCAGGACATACTTTCACCAGTGGCTCCGAGAAACCACAAGTATGGCAAATAAGCCTATTTCTTCCCTTGTGGTATGTCATTGCAATAGAACAGTTGGGGCACTCAATGACAGCCCCGCAGGACTTACACTCGTAGCCATAGGAAAAACCACGCCTGTTGAGAAATAGAATTACACCTTTTTTTTCTTTCAATGCGTTTCTTATCTCTTCTTCAAGCTTCTGGCTTATATTTCTCTTTTCGCCCCTCATGTTGACAATAGAGATCTTGGGAAACTTCGCTTCCCCTATTCTATTTCTCATTACAACTGACTTGATCTTCTGAGTCCTGATCAAATTCCAAGCTTCCAAAGAAGGAGTGGCAGATCCCATAATAAGCTGGGCTTTCCATTTTCCAGCCCTATACTGTGCAACTTGGCGAGCAGAATACCTGGGACTCTGCCCTGATTTATAGGCTCCTTCATGCTCTTCATCCATAATTATGAGGCCAAGATTCTTGAATGGAGCGAAGACACTACTTCTAGCTCCCACAACAAGGTCTACATCTCCATTCATTATCTCACGCCATACTTTTAAGCGCTGGGAGGGAGTGAGGGCGGAGTGAAGAATAGCTACACGTTTATTAAAGCGCTGATATACTTCTCCCGTCACTTGATGGGACAGGGTTATTTCAGGAACCATGTACAACACCTGCTTCCCGCTTCTTATTACATCCTCTGCTCGTCTTAGGTATACTTCGCTTTTTCCGCTACCAGTAACCCCATAAAGATAAAACATATCGGAGGAGAAAGAACGGATACGGGAGAGGGCCCTCTCCTGGTCTTCAGTGAGATTTTCTACAGGAGAGAATGATGAGATATTAAAGAAAGGAGAAGACTCGCTCTCTCTTCGCCCGGAAGGAATCATGGATGATAAATTCACGCCTACAGGAGAGAGATACATGTTGCTCATCCATACTGCAGTGTCCAACAAGTCTTTATTAAAGACCTCTTCCTTGTCCACCACTCTATCTATATCTTTTATCTCAAACTCCACTTCAGGCTTTGTATATATCTCTTTAATGATGAAGGCTGTCTTTTTCGCTCTTCCGAAGGGTACCATTACTCTTCTGCCAAATTTTGCTTCATCTTCCATTTTTTCAGGGACAGAGTAGGTAAACTCTCCTTCAAATGGAACAGATAATACTACACTCACCCACTTCACTTATTCTCTCCCTCTCCCAAGAATGAGGAGATAAACTTCAAGTCTTCCCAAATAGGAACACGAAGGGCTCTGTTATTTACTAGATCAAGAGGAGAATAAGTACAGAACACTGGTATGGAGTTTACAGAGAACTTTCTCTTTCTAAATACACTGTCCATATCGCCGGAGCGGCGTAGCATATAAGAAGATACACTTTGACCAAGAAGAACCATAGTCTTTGGCTTAAGCATATTCATTTCATCTCTTAAATGCACTTTACAAATATCAGCATACTCCTTTGAGAACTCTTTTACAGGGCACTTGATGAGAGTAGTGAGGGCTATATCTCTTCGAGTAAGCTTTATGGCGGATATCCACTTCAAGAAGTAGTCGTTTGAAAACGAAGAGAATATCGTGGAGCCTTCAGGCATAGGAGCAACGAATAGAATCTTCGGGTTCTGATTCAGAATCGGCTCAGCAAATATGGTCCTATCTAAACATGCCTTGCACTTGTGGCATGATGACATCTCTTCAAATCTATCTATGCTCTCTTCCTTTATTTCTTTGTCTTTGACTGAGTATCCAAACTCTTCTCTCTCTTCTAAAAGATTATCTTTTTCAATCACAGCCTCCGCTCTATCAAGGAGGGAAAGAAAACACTCAAGTGTAATGTTATCGCCCATTGTACTCCTCCTCAAACCAAAGATATTCTTTTTCATCATAGCTTATTCTGTAGAGATACAAACCATCTGATGGTGCAGTTTTAAGTGCTTTTTTTCTATCTTTTGCTTCAAGCCTCTCCTGGAACATAGTGCTATCTTCCCCAATGAGGGCGCAGTCGAGCATAGTGCCCACCATACTTCTCACCTGCCTATATAGAAAAGCATTTCCTGCAACTCTATATTTCAGTAGAGGAAAGCCATAATTATCCCTCTCCATCTTCCACTCTGATTCATATATGTCCCTCACCTTGGACTCGCACATATCTTTTGATGAGCAGAAAGTAGAGAAATCATGAGTTCCCACTAGAAGGGAAGCGTAACTATTAAGAACATCTATATCGGGAAGTGCCCTTAAACCTGTTATCCTACCAGAGTCGAAGGGAAGCATATTGTCATAAGACTTTACAAGATACCAATACTCTCTCGCCATAGCAGTGAACCTGGCATGAAAGACACCCTCCGGCTCCCAAGAAGAGAGGATACGTATAGACTGAGGAAGCTTTGTATTTAGAATAATGCTGAACTTCTCTGCCGAGATTTTTGACTCTGTGTCAAAGTGTGCAACCTGCCCTATGGCATGAACGCCGCTGTCTGTTCTGCCTGAACCTTGGAGAAATACGCTTTCTCCAGTAACTCGAGAAAGAACCTTCTCTATCTCACCCTCGACGCTATCTGCATTATCTTGGACCTGCCATCCATGCCACTTGGTCCCATCATAACTGATGGTAAGAGCGATTCTCCTCTTATCTTGAGGCATAACTACTTCAGGCCTATGCCAATCTAAACGGCTCACAGCTCCTCCAAGACAGCAAATGCTATGCTATATTCTTTTTCATGGGAAAGAGAAATATGGATATTATCTTTCCTCTCTCCCTTTACTGACACAAAAGGCTTACCTTTCTCATCGTTTCGTGTTTCTATATCTCTGGCGCCAATAGCACCGAAGCCTGTCCCAAGAGCTTTGACTACTGCTTCTTTAACAGCAAAACGGGAGGCAAGAAACTCTGTCTTATCTACCCGTCTCTCCATTTCACTTAACTCGAAAGGAGTGAAAATCTTCTCCAAGGCCCCCTTGGGAAAAGAAGAAAATCTATTATTTTCTACGATATCGACACCAAGGCCTTTTATCATCACTTACTTCCCTCTTGGAAGAGAATACGTATTGTAGCTGGAGAAGACTTTATAGTCAGGCCATAGGAAGAGAAGATATCATTGTCGTAATCAAGATATACGACTCTTCTTGCTATTCCTTCTTCTCCTACATCAGAAAAGTCTACAGATGCTGTTATAAGAGATGGGTCCACAAGATAAACGATATCGTCGTCTCCTGAGATGACGACATCCACAGACTCTGGAACCAATGAAACTGGTTCATATTGACTCTGAGGATTTATATATACTGTGATAGGAATCGTCACGACTCTATCTGTAATATTTAAGAACCTTACAGCTACAACAATGGCGAGGGCTACGATAAAACAAAAGACTTTAACAACCCAGTTACCGAATACGGCAGAGGAGAATTTATTCTTATTCTGCATTGTCTTCCTCCTTTCCGTTATCATTCTTCTGTAGATCCTGAGGTACTACTTCCTTACCAGAGAGAAGCATGATCAGCATGTTCTTCGTCTTATCCAAATCCAGGTTGTAGTAGATGTTTGCATTGTAGGCAAGAGAGATTGCACCTGTCTCTTCACTGACTATCAAGATGACTGCATCAGACTCTTCAGAGAGACCTAAAGCTGCACGGTGTCTTGTACCGAATGTATCTTTGATGGCTGTCTGCTTTGAAAGAGGAAGATAGCAAGCAGCATATGTACACTTTCCTCCTGATATTACGCAGGCTCCGTCATGGAGAGGAGTATCGTGGTCGAAGATTGTAAGAATCAAGTTGGCGCTTAAATCTGCATTAAGCTTTGTTCCTGTTTCATAGATATTCTTCAAGTCAGTCTGACGAGGGAAAATAATCAAGGCGCCCCTCTTCTTTGTTACGAGAGTTGCGCATGCATTAAGGACACTGTCCAACTGGCTTGCAGATGTCTGTGAAGAACGGAATATTCCTCTTCCCCTGTTTCCTGTGAAGGAACGCCTTAACTCCGGTGTATAGAAAACGATGAGCATCATCAAAATCGGAACCAAAAGCGTCTTCATCAACAATAGCAGTACCTGCAGTTTCAAAATGTAGGAGAAGCCGTAGAGAACAGCCCATCCAAGAATAAAGACAGCAATCTCTTTGGCTCTGGTTTCAGCCACAGCCATATAAAGCTTATAGATGATAAATGTAAGTATAGCTGTCTCCGCCGCCATTCTAAAATAATCAGCGGAAGACAGACTGGAGAACAACTCCACCATTCTTTATTCCCCTTCAGTCGCAACCCAATCCAAAGTGCGGCTAACAGCCTTCTTCCAAAATCCTACCTTTTTTTGCCTTTCCTTGTCATCCATAGTTGGGGTCCACCTTGTCTGTTCTTTCCAATAAGTTCTAAGTTCATCTGTATCTTTCCAGATGCCCACTGTCAAACCGGCGGCATAAGCGGCACCCAAAGCTGTGGTTTCAACAATCACAGGTCTTATTACGGGCTTGGAAAGAATATCTGACTGGAATGCCATCAAAGGCCAGGAATTTGTCATTCCTCCGTCCACTTTCAAGCTCTCTATTCCAACGCCACTATCAGCCTCCATAGCCGAAGCAATATCGTAGGCCTGGAAAGCTGTAGCCTCCAATACAGCTCGGCATATATGTTCACGGGAAGCATAACCTGTAAGACCGGCGATGACTCCTCTGGCATCGGAACGCCAATATGGGGCGAATAGACCTGCAAAGGCAGGAACAATATATACGCCACCACAGTCTTGTACACTCATAGCAAGCTCATCCAGTTCCTTTGCTGATGACACCATCTTCAAATTGTCTCTTACCCACTGTACCAAAGACCCTGCAACAGCCACAGATCCCTCTAAGGCAAAGACTGGTTTCTGCCCCTCAATTCTATAACCTACAGTAGTAATGAGGCCATGCTTGGAGTAGCATATATCGTCTCCTATATTTGCCAGCATGAAGCATCCTGTACCATATGTACACTTACTGGAGCCTTTATCGAAACAAGCCTGTCCAAATAGGGCAGCCTGCTGGTCACCTAGAATTCCACATACTGGAATAGATGCCTTAAATGGACCATCAGGGTCTGTATATCCATAGATGACTCCAGAAGAAGACACTATTTCAGGGAGGCTCTCTTCTTTTACTCCGAAGATATCCAGGAGTTCAGAATCCCATTTTTGTGACTTGATGTTCATTAGCATATATCTGGAAGCGTTGGTTACATCAGTAACTATAGCCTTCCCTCCAGTAAGCTTATACACCATGTATGTATCTATAGTTCCGAATACAAGATCACCCTTCTCGACGCCTTCCCTTACTTGAGGGACGTTATCAAGGAGCCATCTGATTTTGGAACCTGAGAAGTATGGAGAGTATAAAAGACCTGTCTTTTCCCTTATCCATGACTCTTCCACGTTCTTTGACAGTACGTTGTCTATAAAGTCTGCACCCCTCAGGTCCTGCCACACGATTGCATTGTGGTAAGCTCTTCCAGACTTTCTATCGAAAGCTATTATGGTCTCCCTCTGGTTTGTAATACCGACGGCACTTAATTCGTCGCCTCTGAGTCCAGCCTTCTCTAAGGCCCCCTCTATTACCTTTTGGGTGTTTTTCCAAATCTCTTCAGGGTTATGTTCCACCCAACCCGGCTTAGGGAAAATCTGTCTATGTTCGAGCTGAGAAGAAGAGACGATATTGTTCTTATCGTCGAATATAATAAAACGTGTACTTGTCGTACCCTGATCCAATGCACCGATATATTTCATGTAACGCTCCTTTTTACATTGTACTACATGATTTTCAACTATGCACAGCAAAAGGTAAGGCCTTGATCTCTAAAGAAAGACCTGAGTTTTCCAAAGCCTTTCTTCCCGCAAGGACAGTAATACTTCCCCCTTCCATGGCCTTCAACATCGTTCCTTTTATACTTTCCACTTCTTCCTTTGTAAGAACCAACTGGCTCTCCTTTAGAGTACGTCTCAACTCGTCTGAGATATTGTAGATATATCGTCTCAAATCCAATAATCCTTTGGACTGGGGTCCCATGGGCCTAGTGTCCCTAGAGAGTATCTTCAACTTGGCATCCTCAAGTTTCTCATCAGTTATCTCTTCTATCTCTACGGCAGAAGAGAAGTCTGAAATGGACTTTTCAAGCCTTGGATCTCTATATGTGTAGAAATACCAGATGTCTTCGTTGATGTCGACGCCGGAACCTGCACCATACGCCCCACCCTTTTCTCTGATGAGAGACCAAAGTGAGTTCTGGGACACCATAGATAGCAGCATTCTCATACAACTTGTTGCCTTGCTCTCTTCATCAGGAGCCTTCCCAGCTAAAGCAGAGTATGTAACTGGAGAAGAGAAAGAGTATCCAAGATTCTTCTTGGCGTCCACAGGAACGACTTTTGTAGACTTACCTCTTTTTTCTCCTTTATTGAGCTTTGAGATAAAGCTTTCTACACTCTTTATTTTCTCTTCAGATCCCTTATCGTCCAATGTCATGTGGTAGATGATCCTCTCCTTTGTGAATGTCTTCTCTGCTATTAGAGGGAGGCGCTTACATGTCTTTTCAAACTCTCCGTCCTTCAGCATCTCTCCGACTCTATACCAGAACATAAGGCCTTCTGTCCTCTCTGTTGTATAGAGACTGGAGGTGAGGGAGCGGGACGCAGACCCCAGGGCAAAGGAGTGGGCTTGTCTCACAACAGATGCTTCATAGTCACTTTCGATATCACGAAGCGCTGCCTTGACTCTATCAGGAGAAGAGAAGTTTCCTTCCTTTACGAGCTTCAAAAGAAGGTCTAATGCTTCATCAAAGTGTTCAGATAAACTCTTAAACCTAAAAATAAGGCTATCTTTTTCTTCTCCATTACAATCAGACCCAATATCCAGGATAGATGAGAAAGCACCTGTTACAAAGCGCATAGAAGACAAAAATGATGAGTAATCCATGTCCCCTACATCAGTCATCAGCATTACTCGGGATAGCAAACTTACATACTCCAGCTCTTCGACCGTGAAATCAGAGACATCAAAAGCTATGTCGCTGTAGACAATGGAAGCAGATGGCATCTTCGATACTATTACTCTTCCTCTCTCTTCTCGTGGAATGACATTTAGTTTATTTGGGATATCAGAAAGAGTAAGACGTGGAATACTCTCATACTCCTCCGCTGTATCTTCACCCTCTTCAAACTCTAAGTATAATCTCTCCTCTTCCTCGTTCCACTCACCCTTATGTTTCTCCAGCTTCTTATTTATCTCGTCATTTATTCTCTCCTGTACACTCTTATCCATAGTGATCACAGAGAGAAGTCTATGGGAGTTATCAATAAGATTATGCTGAATCCAATTCTCGATGAACCTATTGTCCTTCTTTATCTCTTCCCTTATTTTACCTACCATAGACAAGGTCTGGAGCATATCAGAAGGATTCTTTCCATAAGCCCAGCCTTTATCGATACGAGTAAAGTAGATTCTATATCCTTCAGGAAGCCCGTCGCTTATCTCCTGTATTTTAAACTCCATTCGCCTTAAGCTGGATTCAATATGTATGCTGTCTATACCTTCATCCACAATATCGGAGAGAGCTTTTAATACAAATGACTCAGCTTCCTCAGCCCTTTCTTCTTTTGATCCGGAGAACCCCACGCTGAATGACAGATTTCTATAAGAATCCACCATACCGCTCTCTGATGATATATCCCGTCCTATGCCGCTCTCTACTATCCTCTTATATAAAGGTGAACCCGGGTTACCCAAGAGAACATCTACAACAAGGGAAAGTATTGTATTTTCCAATGGGTCGTCTGCTTCCCCGAGTAGCCATGAGACCATTATAGATGATGTATCGTCGTCTTCATCTGCACTACTTTCATACCTGCATTTTTTGGGCTCACTCCATCTCTCAGGGCATTTGACTCTCTCTGCCTTCTCTCCACCATCACGATGAGAAAGATACTCTTTATCTAGGAACTCAAGTTTCTCAAGAACATCCAAGTCTCCATAGAGGAAGAGTGTAATATTTGCAGGGACATAGTACTTATGATAAGTCTCAAGGAACTTCTCATAAGTAAGGTCCGTTATATCAGGAGGGTTACCGCCAAACTCATAGTTATATGGGGAGGCTTTGCCATATAGAGGACGGGTTGTTGCATTCTGGACTACACTCTCATGACTTGAAATATCACCAAGCATCTCGGAAAAGACTACA
Source organism: uncultured Spirochaetales bacterium (assembly GCA_945932505.1). Lineage (GTDB taxonomy): Bacteria > Spirochaetota > Spirochaetia > Sphaerochaetales > Sphaerochaetaceae > Ornithospirochaeta. The sequence goes on along the minus strand of CAMEQB010000018.1, from coordinate 4,901 downwards.
CCCTCAAAGTGTAAGCCACCTTGGCTTGAGAGTCTTATCCCCTCCTGCATGAAGTCTTCTTTCCTCAATAGTGGATCAAATACAGCATCTGTATACACAGAGAAGATATTGTCAAAATCTTTCTTTACAGGACTTGCAGCAGGATAATCTGTCCTATCGGGAGCTGTCATTGCATTGAGAAATGTATTACAGCTGTTTCTGTTAAGAGCCATGAAAGGATCTCTTACAGGATACTTCTTACTTCCTGTAAGAACAGTGTGCTCCAAGATATGAAAAACACCAGTGTCATTCTCAGGTGGAGTGTAGACAGTATATGAGAAGAAACACTCGCTGTTGTCTGTAGACAAGAAGTAAACTTCCATCTTTGTCTTCTCGTGTCTAAAGAGATATCCCACACCTCTATAATCAGGGCAGGAACGTTTATCCAAGAGGCGGAAACCAAAATAAGTATTCCCAACTATCAATTCACTATGCATAGTGTGATTTTCTACATATTCTTCTTTTCTGACAATATCCTCCTCCATTGCCCAAAGGAAAAAGAGAGGTTAAAATCCAACATATGATTCATATAGGTCCCCATGTATCAAGCCAAGGCTCTGTGTCATTCGCTCCACTGAGAGCAAAAGAATTGGGTGCAACTGGATTTGCACTATTTACAAAAAACCAAAGGCAATGGAGAAGCCCTGAACTCAAAGAAGAAGACATATCTGCATTCAAGAAGAACATCTTGGATTCAGGTTATTCTCCAAAGTCCATTCTTCCCCATGCAGGCTACCTTATTAACCCTGCTTCTCCAAACGAGGAGATGGCAGATAAATCTTTCAATCTCTTTATGGACGAGGGACAGAGGGTTGTAAGACTTGGGCTTGAAACAATAAATATTCATCCCGGAGCATATAAAGAAGGCTCAATGGAAGAAGGAATAAAGCGCTGTAGCCTTATGGTGGACAGAGTTCTTGAAGAGGTTCCGGGACTAAAGATTGCTCTGGAGAATACAGCAGGAGCAGGTACTATCATTGGATCGAAGTTTGAAGAGTTAGATGCTATTCTCTCAGAAATAAAAAACAAAGACAGAGTAGGTTTTACTCTGGACACCGCCCATTTATTTGGGGCTGGATATGACGTTAAAGGGGATCCTGATGGCGTTCTGGACTCATTCTTCTCCCGCTTCGGGGAAGACAAACTCTTTGGAATGCACTTAAATGACTCAAAGGTGCCTCTGTCATCAAATAAAGACAGACATGAAAGTATAGGACTGGGATTAATAGGTAAAGAAGCTTTCCTAACTATTGTAAAACGAAGGGAAGTGATGAATATACCTCTCATCCTTGAGACACCTGATGAAAGTAGATGGAAGGAGGAGATCAATGAACTCTTGGGAGCTGCTGAAAGATAAAACGGAAGGTAAAGTATATGTTCTTGGACATCGTGGTTCTCCACTGAGGGAAAGGGAGAATACGCTTGCATCCTTTAAAAGGGCAATAGAAGAGGGAGCAGACGGCGTTGAACTTGATGTCCGCCCTACTCTTGACAATCGCCTTGTAGTCTCACACGACAACTCTCTCAAGAGAGTGTATGGAATAGAGAGGAAGGTTGAAGACACAACCTTTGAAGAGTTAAGAAGAATCGCTCCTGAAGTTCCTCTCCTCTCTGAAGTATTCGATACTATCGGAAGTGTTTGGTATGACATCGAAGTCAAAGCAGATAAACCGATTGGATATAGAAAGGAAGTAGTGAGTCTATTATGGGAAGAGCTACAAAAGAGAGAGAGCTTTTGGCCTCGGATTATGATCTCTTCTTTCAACCCTTTTGCTATGAGAAGAGTCTCTAGGCTTATGAAAAAGCATTTCCCGCTAGGAATAATATATGAAGGGGAGAAAATTCCAGCTATATGCAGGAAGGGACAAGGACGACTTGTTTTCCCTTGCTCTTTTCTTAAGCCTAAATGGGATATTGCAAAGAGAGAAAAAGAAGGTAAACCCAGCTGGACTATATGCCCTTGGACTGTAGACACAGAAGAGGGAATAAAAGCCATGCTTGAACTTTCTGTCCCACTGATCATCACAAATGACCCGTCTTTGACTATCAGAACTCTCCAAGAAGAAAACCGCAGATAACTTGAGAAAGCTTCTCCAGAGTATTCTCGTCAGCCTCTTTTTCACTGGAACCAGAGACACATGTATGGAATGCTGATACATCATTTCTCTCAGAGGTGGATGGATTGATTTCGATCATCTTTCCTTCCGCCCTTGAGTATACTTTGTCATCGATATTTATCCTGGATACTACACCCATTCTTATGACGTAGATTTTTTCCATATTGCCATATTGAGACAACAAAGACTCGATATTGTCGCTTTCCTCTTCGCCTTCGGCAAATACGATTGTTTCAAAAGAGATGCCTTGGAGGGCAAAGAGATCCTCCAACACTCTCTTCAGTGCTCCATCTTCTTTTCTCAGAGATCCATCATAATTATATTCTGCCAGAGCAATTACAACAGATGATATATCTTGACGAGGAGAAAATGAGTAGGAATATTCCAGACTTCCATTATCAATTGCTTCATAGAGTCTCTCCATAAGCTCTTCAGGAGCCTTAAGAGAGAGATTGAACATCAAATCATCGTCTATATGTACACTTATCTTTATACTACCTTCATGAAGTGCATAAGGATTAGTCCTGTTCATTATAAACCTACCCTTTGCATTTGTCCTTGCCAAGTGTGATAAGTTCTCTGTTTCCCCATTAAGAGAGATGGCTGAATATGAACACTCCACCAAGGCATTCTCCACCACCGGATACATAAGGCCCTTTGTCCTTAGGACCCTGAATTCAAGAGATCCAGAAGGAGTGTCACGGGAAGGTTTTACATTCTCAATCCTTAAATTCGATACATACTTGATTGCTTTTTCAAATAAAGCATCAGGGCTGTATTCTTCATTCTTTACATCTCCTGAAAGAGAAATAAGAGCAGCCTGTAATATATCTTCTACAGCCTCCATGTCTTTGTTGTTTTTATAGGCATCGAGAGAAGATGAAAGCAGCGAGCTTATCTCTTCTTCACTTTTTTGTATTTCAAGAAATTCTGGGCTTTTTGCACCTTCAAAAGCCTCATTTAAGGCTGTTACAGCAACATAGACAGTCCACTCTCCATCAATCTCCCAAGAGTACTCATCTGCTATTCTTGCTCCCAGATCCGATATGACTAATGAAGAGAATAGCTCTCTGAAGTACTTCTCTTCCAAGCTATAACCTATCTCTTCCCCCATTTGTGACAAAACGGAAAGGACAGCGTTACTTCTTGCCTCTACTTCACTATTTCCCACACCAGATGCAACAAATACCTTTTCTCCAGGAATCTCAGGAACAGCATCTATCCAAGATGGTCTCTCACTGTAGGTCAACGTGGTACAGGAAAAAAGCAACAAGGAAAAAAGAACAGAAAATACAAGAAATGCTTTCTTCATATCAGGGCTCCAAGAGAAAGAGAGAACATAGTTCCTAAGTACGCATCATAAGTATATCCCAAAGATAGTGAAAGCCAGGAGTTCGGTCTTATCTCTCCACACACACTCCACCTTCCGCTTATCTCCATTTTATTCTTGATCCTAAATATAACTTCGACTTTGCCATCAAGCGCCATATTTCTCAAGAAAGGAACATCTCCCCATAGAGATGAGAGATTAAACATCGTCCTTCCGCCCATAGCCAGTAATGGCACTAAGCCTCCATTCTCTATATCGAAGCCTAAGGCAACGTGAGGGAGAAGTGGATATATAGAGGTATAGAAAGATACTCCACCCTCTAGCGACATACTCCTACTCGAGGGCGAAACCGAGTAGAAAAGAGTGGTTTCTATCCCCTTTCCCTTCTCAATCTTCATTCCTGGAAAAGGTGATGAAATATAGAGTGCATCCAGCTTGAGGGCATCACTATGCTTATCGGATACAACAAACACTCCTCTTTTATTACCTTTTTCTTCTTCAGCAAATACTACGTCTCCCCTTTTGAGGGATGGAGAAGAAATGGTGGAATATGAAAGAGATGAAACATAATCAAGCTTCATCTCCGATTCGCTGAATAAAGGCTGGGAATAAAAGAGCATGTTCCTTATTTCTTTTTCCATATAAGACAAGGGAACGATAGTTTCATACCTCTCGTTTTCTACACTTATGGAGAATGAAACTATGCCGTCTTCAAGAGAAAAAGAATCGAATAAAACATCTACGTCTCTTCTTCCTTTTGTACTGTCAATTAAGGCGTTTTCAATTGTATTTCTATAATCTTCAGGAACACTTTCACTAATAGTAACCTTCCCAAACAAAGGAAGAATTACTATTAATATTAATAAAAGAAGAAGAGATCTTTTCATATCAGATTATCTTTTACTCCAATAATCAATAATACCAAGGCAGAGGTTGACGCTGTTGCTCATAGCATCCACTGCTATCCATTCTTTAAGAGAATGAAGGTTATGACCACCTGTATAAAGGTTTGGACATGATACTCCTGTCTCAGCTAGTCTTGCTCCATCTGTACCACCACGGATAATCTCTTCCCTTATTGGTAGACCAAGTTCTCTTGAAGCGACATATACAGCCTCAATTGCTCCAGGATTCTTCTTGTTGGCTTCTGCCATATTATGATAAGAGACAGAAACATCCGCCTTGATTTCACCGCCATAGAGAGCCTCGATGGCAGAGACAATCTTCTTTACAGACTCTATTCTATGCTCAAACTTTTCTTTATCAAAATCACGAATAAAGACACCAAGCTTTGCTTCAGTTGAAGTACCTTCAAGAGTCAAAGGACAATAATATCCATAGCGACCGTCTGTAGCTTCTGGGCTTTCTGCCTGAGGGAGAGCTGTTACAATATGGCTTGCCATTGTAACTGCATT
>CAMEQB010000017.1 GCA_945932505.1 uncultured Spirochaetales bacterium | reverse complement strand
CCTTCCCACTTAAGAGAGAAAACATTTGATGATCCTTCAGGGATAAAATAAGTATAAGTATACTTGTCTCCTCCATCTGTGACACTGAATATAGCAGGTCTCTTGTTAATTGAATGTTTTGTAGCGATATCAGTAGTTTTAGTTTCAGAATCTATCTCTGCATAATTATAGATTTTGCCATCGTTAGTAATAAATAAGCCGTCATCAGCAATGCCTTGAACAATGGAGCCAGTAATATGGCTTGTATTATCTTCTGCATCATAGAAATATGCATTTTTGTCAGTAGTAATGACTCTCAGTATTCCATTACCAATAATCGAGACACTGGCAATAGTTTTATCTTCAATAGTAATTTGTATTGGATTCAATGAATCTATGGAAGAAAGAGAGTTATCAGTGTAGAAAGAATAGAACTTTCCATTAGTATCTTTAAATACATATGTAGTTTCTTTTCCATTTACTGAATAGAATGGCTGCGGCATTTTATCTTCCAAATTTGCAATAGCCTTGACTTTACCATCCTGGTCTTTGTAAGAATGGTCTGTAGTATCATAGTAGACAAACTGAGAGCCATCGCTACTTGCCCAAATTACATTGGTAGCCATAACGCCGTTACCTTTGAAGTCTGAGAATCTCTTAGCTTCAATATCATATTTAGCAATACCATTATCTGTAGCAACGATATAAACATTCTCAGATTCTTTGTTGACTATATTCAAAATCTTGAAAGACTCTTTTCTAACAGAGTTTGCAGCCATCTGAAATAAGCCTTCTTCTCCATCATTACATGAGACAAAGAGAGAAATAACCATCATAAATACAAGTGCAAGTGTAAGTATTTTTTTCATCCTTTTCTCCTTTAGTGTCTATATGTTGCGAAGAAGTGAACAGGAATAAATGATCCAACGCCCATTCTTTCTGTATTGGAGAAATAAAGCTCGAAGGTAGCTTTAATACCAGTCTTGATACCGAAACCCCAGTTCTCTGTAGGGAAGAATCTAAAACCTATTGTGGCCATGGCAGTAGGACTCATTATAGATTTTTCGTTATAGCTCATATAGCTGAGACCTACACCTAGAGAGATAGGTATCTCAAACATGCCTTGAACTGGAACATAAGAAAACTTAAAGCACATAGGAACCTGAGTAAACAAAACTTCATCTGTGCAGTAATTGAACTGATAGCCAATCTCTCCACCGATAGATGTCTTACTGGAGGTAAACACTTCGTAATCAAGGGAACCTAGCCCTCCAACATTAATGTGTGTTCCGTTTTCCCCTATACCGACAAGTGTATCGAACTTACCAGTAGAGGTATCCTTAAATGTGTTGGTGAAAGGTAAATCTACACCAGCACTTATCATAAAGACCTGAGATCCTGTCTCATAATAGTCTGCTCCGAATACTGTGCCGATAAATGCACATAATACAAGGGCAATGATTAAAGCTTTCTTTTTCATATCATCATTATACGAGAAATATCAAAGGCACGCAAATTAGCCTTTACGATAAAGACGTAATTCATATATTATTTGTGTGTGGTTGAATTGAATTGTAAATCCTTATCCTCTTCTATCTATGATAGTTTGAAGGAGAAGACTCAAAAGTTTGTAGATAAAGGAAATAGGGCACCGGGATTGGCGGTGGTCACTGTAGGTGACGATGACGCAAGTCATCTCTATGTGAAGACAAAGACGGAAAAAGCTGCTTATGTCGGCTTTGTGAGTTTTCAATATTTCTTAAATGGAGATTCAAGGGAGGAGGATGTAATCGCTCTCATTGAGACTCTGAATAAAGATGAAAAAGTCGATGGAATACTTCTTCAGCTTCCTCTTCCTCCTCATCTAAATGAAAAAGAGATTATTGAACACATAGCCCTTGATAAAGACGTAGATGGTTTTACTTCCTGCAATATGGGAAGAATGCTTAAGGGTGAGGAGTGTTTCATTCCATGTACGCCTAAAGGTATTCTTACTATCCTTTCTCATTTCGGTGTCTCTACCACTGGAAAAAGAGTGACTGTAATTGGCCGATCCGATATTGTAGGAAAACCAATGGCAGTTTTACTAATGGGTAAAGGTTATGATGCTACAGTTACTGTGGCCAACTCAAAGACAAAGGACCTACGATCCCTTACTCTTACTTCTGATATCGTGATATCGGCTGTAGGGAAGCCAATGTTTCTTGATTCCTCTTATTTTTCTGATGGAACTGTCATCATTGACGTAGGTATAAACAGGATTAGTGACAGTACCCGTAAGCGAGGATGGAGAACTGTAGGGGATGTAGATAGAGAATCTATCACAGATAGAGATGTCTCCTATACTCCTGTTCCAGGAGGTGTGGGGCTTATGACAGTTGCATCCCTAATGGAAAATACATTTATTAGCAGAGAGAGAAGAGGTTGAAAGTGATACATAATTATTTGATAGAAACATATGGCTGCCAGATGAATGTTGCAGAGTCCAATGCCATCGAACTACTATTAAAGGGAAGAGGCATGGAACCTGTAACAGATGCCATCGCCGCCGATGTAGTAATAATAAACACATGCTCTGTCCGTAAGACTGCAGAAAACAGAATATGGGGTAGGCTTGGTTTCTATAGTGCTGTCAAGAAGAAGAGAAAACAGATTTTGATCGTCACAGGCTGCATGGCTTCAAGAATGAGGGAAGAGTTAAAGAAAGAGTGTCCTTTTGTAGATTATGTGGTATCTAATGACGAGAAAGCTCAGCTTCCTTATCTTATTTTTGGTAGTGAGGAAGAAAAGAGTGAAAAATACTCATTCCTTTCATCACACTACAAGGATGGGGAGTTTTCTTCTTATATTCCAATAATGAATGGATGTAATAACTTCTGCTCTTACTGTATCGTGCCATATGTAAGAGGCAGGGAAGTATCTAGAGACGTTGAGAGTATTATCGAGGAAGTGAAATACATGGATGAAAGGGGAGTGAAAGAGATTACTCTCCTTGGTCAGAATGTCAATTCATATTCATCTACTTATAAGGGAGAGTCTGTGGATTTTCCGTCTCTCTTGGAAATCATCACACCGTATATGAAGAATATACTATGGGTAAGATTTGAATCCCCACACCCTAAAGATTTCTCAGACGACCTTATTAGAGTCATTAGAGACAACAAAAAAGTCGCTAAGCATATTCACCTTCCTATGCAGTCCGGTAATACAAGGATACTTGAGCTGATGAATAGACACACTACAAGAGAAAAGTTCATCTCCCTCTTAGAAAAAATGAAGAGAGAGATACCAGAACTTACTCTTAGTACCGATGTCATTGTAGGCTTTCCCTCTGAAACGGAAGATGAGTATCTTGATACTCTCTCCATGATGGAGATAATGGGATGCACTGAAGCCTTTATGTACTATTTTAATCCTCGTGAAGGTACAAGGGCGGAGAAGATGGATGGTCAGATAGAAGAAAGCGTTAAAATCAAGAGACTTGAAAGACTGATCAATGAGCAGTTGGAGCGACAGAAAAGAATAAAGAGCTCTTTTCTTCCTTTTGAAGCCGTGGGTATTGTAACCACAGTTACAAGAGACGATGACAAGAGATACCTTCTCAGAACTGAACACAATGAGTATGTATCTTTCTCTCCTCTTAAGACTCATAAAAGCGGAGACACAGTATATGTAAGGGCCACAGAGCTTAATGGAAATACATATAGAGGTGAAGAGATTGAAAAATAATGATTATGATTCCTTCTTCTCTTTTTTGAAGAATTCGAAGAAGACAGTTGTACTTACCGGTGCGGGTATATCTACACTATCTGGAATAAAAGACTTCAGATCTTCTAATGGTTTATATAGCCAAGAGTTCGGTCATATGAGGGTGGAAGATATATTGGACATTGACTTCTTTATTTCTCATCCTTCCGTCTTTTACTCTTGGGCGAAAGATGCTTGGTACAATATGCATGATTTTACACCAAACATTGTACATAAAGTATTGAAAACCATGGAGGACAAAGGCCTCTTGTCAGAGGGTATTTATACTCAAAACATCGATGGTCTACACACAAGAGAAGGGAGTAAAAAAGTCTATGAGTTACATGGAACTATAGAAAGAAGCATATGCACCAAGTGTGGAGAAAGCTTTACCTTTGATTGGACTAAAAATCTTGTAGATAATGACGTTATTCCTATGTGTCCTCATTGTGGAGGTCTCGTTAAGCCGGACATTGTCTTCTATGGCGAGAATTTGGATTCAGAGCTTTTATATAAGGCAGATGCTGCTTTCCATTCTCCTGATCTATGTATAGTTCTTGGTTCCTCCTTGGTAGTTCAGCCTGCAGCTTCTCTTCCATATAGGGCCCTGAGAACCGGCAGTAAAGTATGTATAGTAAATAGAGACCAAACATATATAGATGAATACTCGACTTGGCGTTTCGATGACCTTGAAGAGTGGGGACAAAAGATGGATGATTTCTTGCGTAATTTATAGTTTTCTGTCATAAACGTAATTAATTACGTCCTACTATTGATTTTTGTTACATAAATATATATTATACAATATGCCTTTAATTAATGGGGGTGTTTTGGTTTCGACTGGCTTTGCCATGCTGTAGACTGCGGACCAAGAGCTGACTTGTAAAACCGGCAAAAAAAATTAAATGCTAAGAAAGAAGAAGACTACGAAGTCGAATTCGAAGCAACAGCTCTCGCTGCGTGAGCACTTGAGCGGGATTATTTGAGTTAAGACTCTGATTCTTATAATCCTTTGACAAAGGGGTCTCATCTAATAGGATTTCATCGACTTATTGGAAAAATCTAGATGATGCTTCATGGCCTACGCTGGTTCCACTGCCTAAGCTGTGACTAAGACTAGAACTGGAACTATGATCCGTAGACGTTTATAGGTGGATTGTTAGGACGGGAGTTCGAGTCTCCCCACCTCCATGTGACAGGTTATTTTATTTGGTTGCTGTTATGGGGGGAAATATGGCAAACAAAGTCGATGTACGTATTGTCAAATCCAAAGAAAGTCTTATGTCTGCTCTAATTGGTTTAATGGGTAAGAAAAAATTGGAGGAACTCACTATATCTGAGATTTGTCAGGAAGCAGATGTAAATCGAAATACTTTCTATTCTCATTATTCAAGTGTCAGGGAACTATTTGAAGAAATGAATGGAAAGTACATGGAGGCTTTATTTGCTTCAGCAAAGGTCTTCGACGAGCCTAACGATTCTACAATAAAAAATCTTGTAAATGTCCTGGATAAAATGAAAGAGAAGGGGAATTTGACAAAGATAATCTTTTCTGAATCCAACTCTATAAAGCATCTAAATACTCTACTTCAGATACTTTTTCCTACGAGTATTATAGATAATCTTAAAATAGAAAATCTATCACTTGAAGAATGCCATGCTTTTTTGATTGGCGGTATTACAAGTTTAATTCTTAGATGGATTGAAAACGACTTCCAGGAGAGTCCTAAGAATTTTGGAAGGAAGATATTCAATTTCATAGAAGAAATAAAACTGTTCTGATTTATGGGGTGAATACACCCCACAATCATTAATACTTATTTAGTTCTCTTATCTCTCTACGAGCGTCGATTCTTGCGTCTCTCTCTTTGATAGCCTCTTTCTTATCTCTTACATTCTTTCCTCTTGCAAGAGCAATCTTCATCTTCACAAGGTTTCCTTTAAGGTATATTTCCAAAGGAACAAGAGTAAAGCCTTTCTCGTTTACTTTTCGTTGAAATTTCTTTATCTCCTGCCTATGAGCAAGAAGCCTACGTTTTCTGTCACTTTGATGATTAAAGATGTTGCCATGAGAGTAGGGCTGGATCAAGAAACCAATAAGCGTCAGCTGCAAGTCTTTTGCAGTTACGTAACTGTCTGAGAAAGAACACTTTCCTTCTCTGACGCTTTTCACTTCAGTTCCTTGAAGCTCCATTCCACATTCCAGCTCTTCGATAATCTCATAGTTGAAATATGCTTTTTTATTTTTCTGTATAAGTTTATAGCTTTCACCCATTATTTAGCCAACCTTAGACCGCAGAATTCACTGCAAGTACTTTTTGATGTGATGCCAACCGTATCGATAGATATTGATGATGGATCAGATACATATGATCCACCTTTTACAATGACATCGTCATATCCATACATGTTTCCCAGATTAATGATTTTATCATAATCCGTTATTCTTGATAAAGGAATAAACGGTGTAGAAGTAAACTCCCAAAGCAGGCCAAGCATTGCTGTTGGCGTTGTCGGATTGTTCTCTACATATACGAGGGATGTTACATACTCCTTGTCTTTTGTTGAGAAAGATGCCGTGTACCATTCTTTTTCTGTAGGGATATGATAGATTACACCATCTTTCCCGCTCTTCCATTCTACATAGGCTGAGGCTGCATAGTAGCTGATATTTCTAATAGGGCGGATGGAGTTTATATATGGAGATAGCGTTATGCCCTTTAAGTAATTGCTGTCAACAAGCCCTTCTTCCACTAGTGTTTCAAGATTATCTTTGGACCACTTGGGGTTCTCTTCCACAAAGAGGGCCCAGTCATGCTCAGTTACAAGATTACGAGCAATTGAGAAGTCATATACCTCCACCTTCACTGGTGCTTCTTTAGCGCTCTCTACAGTAAGAGTAGTACTATATCCCATTTCAACTGTTGTTGGTTCATAATGGAAGAAATCACCATCTTTAGTTGGAAGCAATATATTATTCTCCATAGACTTCTCCAATGTAACCTTTTCGCCGTTAAAGAGAGCCTCTATATAATACTCAAGCTCTTTAGATTCCTCTGTCTCAAAGAGAATACCGCTTTTTAAAAGTATTTCTTTCCCTACTTCATAGTCTTCATAGAGAGAAGATGAAGAAATATGGGAGAGAGCCAAGAGCCAAGCGTCTCTTACATCCTTGATACTCATTTCTACGCTATTGGAAGCAAAGGCAGAGAATATAGGAGGGTAATGGAAAGTGTCTGGAGCAGAAATAACGGCAGAGTAGGAAGTGACGTCACGAATGAAAGCTGACACCACCTTTTCTTTGACTTCGTCATTATAAGATCGCTCTGGCACTATCAATTGAGGCTTATGAGAGAAAAGGGTAAAGAAAACTTTTCTCTTAACCTTGGACTCAACTTCTCCATACTCTTCACCTTCATATGTGAATGTATATTTATGATTTCCACCTGTTGTCTTATAAACACCGTCTGTGGCCGAACCTAGATATATTCCATCTTCATATACACCTGAGCCCACAACTGGCTCATTGAATGTTACATAAGATGTGTTTGAAACAAGTCCGGGAAGGACAAACAGTACAAAAGCGAGCAAAAGAATAATTAATGCCCAAATGATTAAAATATATACTCCGGGTCTAATACCATGAAATGGCTTAAGTTTAACCGGTTCTACTTCAGGTAATTGTTTTTTTCTTGACATATGATTAAGTTAAACATACCAAAGTCTCTTGTCAATTGAAGTCGTGTGATGTAAGTTTTCTTTATGGACAGATTTCTGACTTGGGTCGAGACATCTACAGAAAAGTCATTGACCAAAAGAAAAGCCCAAAAGGCATATAATAAGAATAAAAAGAGAACATTTCTCTCAGAAACATTGGAATGGATCGATGCTCTGGTATTCGGTGTATTCTGGGTCATCATATTTAATCAGTTTTTATTTCAACTTTTCTTGATCCCGTCTCCATCTATGGTGGATACACTTCTAGTCAAAGACAGAGTAGTTGTATTTAAAGACCAATATGGTGTGGAAGTATATCCAGCTGGACCAAAAGTCGCAGAGCAGAATAGAAGAGTGCAAAGAGACGATATAATAACATTCTATAACCCTGAATATGACTCTAAGGGTCCTATCTTCGATATTCTTTCGCAAGCCATATATATGGGAACTCTTTCCCTTGTAAATATTGATAAGAACGAAGACGGTACTCCTGCTGAAAGATTATATGTCAAGAGAGCTGCTGGGCTTGGTGGAGACAATATTTATTTCAACAACGGAAATGTTTATATCAAGGCATCAGGAACTGGGGAATGGATGGAAGAGAATAAGTGGAGGAAAGAGAACAATCTCTCCTCCGGTCCAAATAGAAGCGTAGACCAATCTCTATATCCTGGACTTAAGGCATATGCAAGAATAACAGCCTTCAATGAAAATGGGATTGCTATTCCTTCTGCTTTAATCGAAGACTTCCAGATAATTCAGAATAGCGAATACAGCTATATCTTCGACTATTATGAATACTCAAGGGAGTACAATAAGGCGAAGGCTTGTATTAATCCGGATTCTCTTAGTGCCCGTTCCGACGAGGCAGTATATAGGACAGGAATTTATGTACCTGCTGGTTATGTACTTCCTCTTGGAGACAATAGAGACAACTCTCAAGACGGCAGATATTTTGGACCTGTCAGCGAGACAAAAGTAAACGGCAGGGTCGTTGCTAGATTCTGGCCGTTAGGGAGAATCGGTCTTTTGACTGAAAGCTAATATGGTTGGTTTTGATTCTTCCCGCCCCGTTTCACTCTATATACACATTCCTTTTTGTAAAATGAAGTGTGATTATTGTGCCTTCTATTCCCGTTCTCCAAAGGAAGGGGAGATAGAAAGGTACGTGAATCTTCTTTTACTGGAACTGGAAGCTGTAAAGAAAGAGATTAACGTTCCTTTTGAAACAATCTTTGTTGGAGGAGGAAACCCTGGACTCCTTGGTTACGACAGAATAAAGAAGATTCTTCTCTCTGCAGAGGAGCTTGGAAGGCCAAAAGAAGTGACCATGGAGTGTAATCCAGAGAATCTGAGCGGTGATATTCTGAAACTTTCCGGTTTATTAGATAGAGTGAGCGTCGGCATACAGAGCTTGGATGACAATGTCTTGAAAACTCTTGGAAGACACCAAAATGCAGAGACAAATATCAAGGCATTGGAACTTTTAAGTACTCTTCCATTCAGGTGGAATGCAGATATCATAACCGCTGTCCCAGGAGAAAGCGTGGAGACCACACTCTCTGACATTAAGCGTATTTCTTCATATAACCCAGGTCATATCTCATTCTATTGCCTCACTTTTGAAGAGAATACCCCGATACTCGAGAGAGAAGTTCCTGTAGGAGAGGAGAAAGAGGCGGAGTTTCTCTTAAAAGGCTGGGAGTTGTTAAATACTCTTGGATATAACCACTATGAAGTCTCAAACTTTTCGAAAGTCGGAGAGGAGTGCCTGCATAACGAGGTGTATTGGAATCTGGGGCAATATATTGGCATTGGGCCAACGGCAGAGAGTGCTCTTGGCTGGAATGAAATGACGGTCATGAGAAATACTGAGAGCTTGGAGGAGTATTTCGATACACATGCATTTAATGTGTCCAGTCTTACAAAGGATGAAACTGAAGAGTCCTACTTATTGACTACTCTCAGAACAAAAAAAGGCATAGACAAAGATGAATATAGAGAAAGATTTGGTAAAGACTTCGATTCGACTTACCAAGAGAGAATCCATCTGTTGGACAAAGAAACTTACATAAATAGTGATACAAACTTCTCTGTAAGTGAAAAAGGAATGCTGACTTTGGACTATATTATCCTAACTCTTTCAATGTCTATATGATAAATAGTGTTCCATGATATTGACTGTAAAAGATTGGGTGTGATATTTTCATAGGGTAATCCAAATATATCGAGGTATATACATGTCTGGCCACAGCAAATGGGCAACAATAAAGCACAAGAAAGGAATTGCAGACGCTAAGCGCGGACAGGCTTTCACAAAGCTTATCAAGGAAATCACTGTCTGTGCAAAGATGGGCGGTCCGGATCCAGAATCCAACGCACGTCTCAGAACTGCTATCCTTAAGGCAAGAGCAGAAAACATGCCTAAGGATAACATCGAAAGAGCCATCAAGAAGGGAAGCGGAGAGCTCGGTGCTTCTACCTTCTATGAACTCACTTATGAAGGCTATGCTCCTGGTGGAGTTGCTATCATTATCGATACACTTACTGACAACAAGAATAGAACTGCTTCAGATGTTAGAAGTACTTTGACAAAGCTTGGTGGTTCTCTTGGAGCAACTGGATGCGTAAGCTACATGTTCCAGACTAAGGGTATCATCACATACTCTACAGAGAAGTATACAGAAGATCAGATCTTCGAAGTCGCATTGGAAAATGGTGCAGAGGATGTCTCTACTTCAGATGACGTAATCGAAGTCACCACAACTCCTGCTGATTTTGCTTCTGTTCTTGAAGCAATGCAGGCTGCAGGTTTCGAGCAGGAAAGCGCCGATGTCCAGAAGATTGCAGATCAGACAGTATCTTTGGACAAAGAGAAGGCAGCTAAAGTTATGAAGATTGTTGAAAGACTTGAAGAACTGGATGATGTCCAGCAGGTCTCTACAAACCTTGATCTTCCTGAAGATTTCGACCTAGAGGACTAAGATTTTGATTATTCTTGGAGTCGATCCAGGTTTATCCAACACAGGCTGGGGAGTTGTTTCCTTTGATGGAAAGAACTACCGGCCTATTTCTTATGGAGTAATCCAGACGAGTAAAGACGAAGAGCAGGTCAAACGCATCTATACTATTGCAGAGGACTTGGGTACCATCGCTACAAAGTACGGAGTCGATGAAGCCAGCATCGAAGATATTTTCTTTAATCAGAATATTTCTTCAGCTATACCGGTTGCTAAGGTTATAGGAGCTGCAATTTATAAATTCTCATCTATGGGTATCCCTTCCTACTTATATGCTCCCCGAGATATAAAACTAGGGGTTGTAGGCATAGGAAATGCTGAGAAGTTTCAGGTCCAGGATATGGTAAAAAGAATATTGAGACTAAAAGATATTCCTAAGCCTGACCATGCAGCTGATGCACTTGCTGATTGTATTTGCCACCTAACACATAGAAGTCAGAGAATATAGTACTGAATTTTATAGGGATTTAGGCTATTCTATATCTATGATCAATGCTATTCGAGGCAATTGCCTATCAATTACAGATACTTCATTAGTTGTTCTATCGCAAAGCGGGATTGAGTTTTTTGTTGAATGTTCGCTTCAGACTGCAAATAAATACAGAGCACTTTCAAGCGAAGAAAGAAAAAATGTAAGAGTATTCACCGTCCTCAACCATAGAGAAGATGCAATGACTCTTTTTGGTTTCTTTGATGAAAAAGAAAGATTCTGTTTCGTAGAGCTTCAGACAGTCCCGGGAATTGGCCCCAAAGGTGCTTTGAAGATCCTTGGTGGCATTACAGTTGATGACCTTTGTCTTGCCTTGGATGCCCAGGATGTAAAGAAACTCTCGAAGGTGCCTGGCCTGGGAGCAAAGACAGCTCAAAAGCTTATTCTTCAGTTGAGAAATGTCCTTGTATTTGAAACTGAAACAGAAAAGGAGAGTGATGGAAAGTCCTCCAGCACATCAAAACGTTTCTCAGACTTTATATCTTCTTTCTGCGAGATGGGATATGATAGAAAGAGCGTTGTTAAGGTTATAGATACTATTCTTGAAGAAAATAACGACAAATATAAAGATATGGATGACAGAGAGATTGAGAAGAATATATTCACATCTGTTCTTAGGAGGCTCAATTGATTATAGATAAGCAGGATGAATTGGAGCTTGAAGATTTAAGTGAAGAAAGGACAGTGGAGCCTTCCTTTATTGAGACAGAAGATATACAAGAGAATATTCTTAGACCGAAGTATTTGACAGACTTTCAGGGACAGAAAGAATTAAAAGAGAATCTAAAGATTTACATTGATGCTGCCAAAAAAAGAGGAGAAGCCCTGGATCATATTTTCCTTCAGGGTCCTCCAGGACTAGGTAAGACGACACTGGCTTCAATTATTGCAAATGAGATGGGAACAGATATTAAGCTTACAAGCGCCACCGCCCTCGATAAACCAAAGGACTTGGTGGGTATTCTTACTAATCTCAGTAAAGGCAGTATTTTGTTCATAGATGAAATACATGGTCTTAAGAAGAGCATGGAAGAGACCTTGTATGTTGCTATGGAAGACTACAAAATAGACTGGGTAATCGGTCAGGGACCGGCAGCCAGGACTATGAAGATAGATTTGGAGCCATTTACTCTTATCGGGGCAACAACACGTACAGGAGCAGTGTCAAAACCACTGGAGAATAGATTCGGTATCCCTATCAAGATTGACCTTTATTCTCCTGAAGAACTCTCTCTTATTATCAAGCGCAGTGCCAAGATATTGAATACTAACATTACAGAAGACGCTGTAATGGCTATTGCAAGGTGTTCCCGTGGCACTCCTAGAATCGCAAATAGAATTCTAAGAAGAGTCAGAGACATTGCACAAGTTAAGGGAGACGGCACCATCACTAGGGAAATGGCAGGAATAGGCTTGGAAAAACTTGGCATCGATAGGTACGGTCTTGATAAAACAGACAGGGAAATACTTAGAGTAATTATTGATGTATATAACGGAGGTCCTGTAGGCTTGGAAGCCTTGGCAGCCTCAATTAATGACAGCGCAGATACTGTTGAAGTATATTACGAACCTTACTTAATGAGACAAGGATATTTAAAGCGTACTACAAGAGGACGCTGTGTCACCCAGAAGGCATATGAAGTTCTGGGAAAGAAGGATATATATGCTGACCAAGGATTTTTACTTTGATCTACCAGACTCTCTTATTGCTCAGGAGCCTAGTGAGAAAAGAGGGGAAGACAGACTCCTGGTTTTAGATAAAAACAGCGGTGAATACAAAGACATGATGATGTCTGATTTTCCATCTCTCCTCCCGGAAAACTCTGTTTTGGTGGTAAACAACTCCAAGGTAAGAAAGGCAAGAACCTATGCTGAAAGTGTTGAGACAGGAGGAGTTGTGGAGTTTCTTTTCTTAGGTAAAAACAGCAATGGGTCATGGAAGGCTATGGTCACCAAGTCAAAGAGACAAAAAAAAGGAAAGAGATTTGTCTGGAAAGATAGTGAAGGAAAGGCCTATGTATATGCTGTGATTGAGAAAGAAAATGATGACGGAACAAGAGATGTACGTTTTGACAGCGATATAGACGAAAGCTTCTTTCAGACTCTTGGACATGTTCCGCTTCCTCCATATATTAAGCGAGAAGACAACTGGAAAGACGAGAATCGTTATCAGACAATATATGCAAAAAAAGAGGGTAGTGTAGCAGCTCCTACAGCTGGCCTTCATTTTACTCCAGAGATAATGGAAAAGATAAAGGAGAGAGGCATCAAAATCTATGAAGTCACTCTCCATGTGGGCGCCGGTACCTTTCTCCCTGTAAGAAGTGAAGAGATAGAAAACCATCATATGCACACTGAGAGCTATGAGATTTCTCCTGAGACTGCTGAAGAGCTAAACAAAGCTAAAAGAGAGGGTAAGACAATAGTTGCTGTAGGAACAACATCCATTAGAACACTTGAAAGTGCATCTGACGAAAATGGAGTTTTAACAAGCTTGAAGGGCGATACTTCCATCTTCATATATCCAGGTTACAAGTTTAAGTTTGTAGATAACTTACTGACCAACTTCCATACGCCGGAGTCTACACTTTTGATGCTTGTCTCCGCCCTTGCAGGAAAGGACCATATTCTTACTTCCTACCGCCATGCAGTTGAAGAGAAATATAGGTTCTTCTCCTATGGAGACGCAATGTTTATTAAAGGTTAGTGGACTTAAGCCAAGTCCATATTTCTTCCTCTACTTCCTGGATTGACTTCTCTCCGTCTACATATAGATAGTTTACGCCATCAGGAAGAGAGGAGAATTGCTTAATATAATTCTCTCTTACTTTCTTCAGAAACTCCAATCTCTCGAATAATTCCTTCTCGCATCCTCTCTTCTCGATTCTCTTCATACATGACTCCGGAGAGGTGTCTACGAAAACCAAATGACTTGGATGGGGAAATCTACTGTTGATAGCTTCGATGTATTCCAGATCACATTCAGAACCCTGATAAGCAATAGAGGAGTATTTATATCTGTCTGTGATAATGTAATAACCTTCACTGATCATCTTTAAGAGGCCATATTCTTCATTATATAGATGATCATCCCTATCGGAGGAGAAAAGAAGAGCCAATGCTTCAGGTGTCGTTTTTATTTTCTTCTGTAATACATCCCTTACCATCCTGCCGATTGGATTATCTGTAGGCTCATGGGTAATAAACACTTTTTTACCTTCATCTTCAAGTCTTTTGGCAATTAGGCGCATCTGTGTAGTAGTTCCGGCTCCATCTAAGCCTTCAATTACAATAGTATTATCCATATTCATATTTTCTCCATTTATCACAGCTGGAAAAAATGTTAGATTATTAAGTGTAAACTGTAAATCTGATTTTGAGGTGATGGGTTGAAATTTCACAGTAATCTGAAGACAGTATTAATTGCATTAGGTGTTCTTCTGATGTTTGTGTTCAGTTCTGTATTTATTATTACAGAACTAGACCTTACTTCACCTACACTCCTTGTTACAAACACCCTTTTCCAGAGCCTGACAGAGAAGGACACAGACATTTCTTTTTCCTTTGAGTCTATGGAACGTAACTTTAGAGACAGAGTCAAAGTCAATGGTATTACAGTGAAGGTCAAAGACATTGAAGTTGCTGAAATAAATTCCATAGAAATTAAAATGGGCATCTTTGATTTACTCTCTTATTTGATGAGAGGTAAGACAAGTGCGGAGATTGTGGCTGAAAATGGAGATGTCAAGCTTACTCAAGCATTGTTTGATAGTTTTAAGAATGGTTCCAACAGCACAAACAAAGACAAAGTAAACGTAGAAAAAGAAGCAAAATATAATTTTACACTTAATTTAGAGAATTTCTCTATTTCTATCTTAGATGAGTGGATTATAGATGGTGTGACAGCCTCCGTTTCTATGGATGAGAGAATGACAAAGCTGGATGCATCAATAGGCATACCAGAGGTAAAGTTTACCTATAACGACTATGTAGTCGGTTTAAACGATTTGTCTGTTAATATAAATAAAAAAGAAGAGATCAACGCAAAATTCTCATTAGAATCCCTCTTTCTGCTATCTTCTTCTTTCTCCTTAAATACCGGTATTTTAAAGGGAAACGCTTCATTTGCGTCACTTGATACATTGGATAATATCAAGGGAAAGGTAGATATTGAGAGTGCTCTTCTATCCATTGAGGAAGGGGAGATTCTAGTTGATCCTATTTCACTGACGCTGGATGACACAGGAGCTTCAGTTGAACTGAAACATATTAAAGCTCAATATAAAGATATAAAAGTAGAAGCTACAGACAATGTTATCAGGAGCGAGGACTTTGATGAGTTTAGTGCAAGGATAGGGAGAATAGATGGGGAGTATTCAAACTACTCATTTAGGATGGATAACCTTATTCTCCCATCATTAAGACTTAAAGATAAAGAAGCATCCATCTCCTTTGATGCACTTAATGTCGATAATCTTGAGTCTTTGACAAAAAACATCATAACAAAGCTTGCTATCAATAATTGTTCTTTGCTTATGGATTATGAAGACAAAATAACTCTTTCTTTTGGATTTGACTCTGTTATAACTCCAAAGAGCAAAGTAACAGGAGATATGCTTATTGGTTTTGACATCAACCTAATAGTAGATGGAACCACTTTAGAGAGTTTTGACATCGCTTCAAGAGACATATATCTGGGGTATGGTGATAAGAAGGATAATAAGCTTGAAATCAAAGGCAACAGAGAAGAGATTGACTTTTCCTTGGAATATGGTTTGATCAATGTTGACTTGTTATTAGGTCTAGGTGAGAAGAAAATAGAAGGGGAGATTAATCTCTCTGATTATCCAGTCTCCACTATCTACAGTATTCTCGATGAAAGAAAAGGAGGAATGGAAAAGTATATTCCTTCTTCTTCAACTCTTTCCTGTGGCATAACTATAAAAGGGAAAATAGATAATGAGATTAAAATACCATTTGAAGGAGATGTAGCTTATACACTTAATATATCAAATGTAATACTGGGTGGCATTGAATCCTTTGTTTCTTCAAAGGGAAGTGCGGTATTTAATGAAGAATCAATAGAATTTGATGGTCTTGAATTAGAATCAAAGTTTTTCTCCTTGAATCTTAAAGGAAATCTTCCTTATTCCAATATGCTTCCTTCACTTGACTTCTTACTCTCTCTTCCTGAAGGAAAAGAAATAATTAAAGGCTATGTAAATCTTTATAATGAAAATACTTATAATTTCTTATTTGATGTAAAGGCTTTTGAAGAAACATCATTTGAGGGTAAAATCACATTCAATGATAAAGAAATTGTAGGAGATGCTGTCCTTACTACCGTAGGAACGAAAAGGCCTTTTGATTTTAATGTTGATTTACAGAATAAATCTTTTAATGCTACAAGCCCCAAAATACTCTTGACTGGCGATTTCTCCAATGGTTTTGATGCTTCTCTCTCATTAAATAGATTGGATCTCGTAAAAGATGGCAAAAATATACCTATGTATATGGACGGAGTCTTGGGCTTCAGTACAGGTAAGGATGGTTGGATCATTAAAGGAGATTCAATTAACCTGGAGAATATTTGGTTTATTCCTTCATCTCCTTCAATTAGACTCAGTTTACTTGGAAACGAGAATGAAGTCTCTATACCTGAACTATATATAACTACTAATGAAACAGAGTATTTCAAAGGCAAAGTATACTTTGACCTAAAGACTTTTGATCTATCTGGAACTCTTGATGCTTTGGAGGGTGAGGGGGATCTAGTCTTCTCATTCTCTAAAGATGAACTTTATTCTGGATTTATAAGAGTTAGAAATCTTGATTTGGCGCCTTTCGGAATTAGAGATATGTATGCCAATGTCAACCTTACAGGTAGAGCCAGCAGAGTAGCAGACTTATCAATGGAAGGAAAAATCGATGTACTATCCTACGATAGTGTAAATGACGACAGGAAGATTACTGCAAATATCTCCATCAATAGTGATTCTCTCCTTCTTGATGACATTAAGTTTACTAACTCCGGATTCTCCATTGAAATAGATTCCATAGCATGGAACTCAATAGATGGAGTATTAAGATTAGGAGAGGGAAGGCTAAGGATTAAGGGTGAACATGTAGATAGAGATTATCCAATCTCTGCAGACTTCGACTTGTCTCTTATGATGTATGATGAAGAGAATCTTTATTCTTCACTCTATAACACATTAAAAGATGGAGGAGAGGGAATAAAGTTGGAGTTTAATCTTAAATCTCTTGATATCGATAACTCCAGAATTCTCGTTGAGAATAAAAATACAATAGGAATAATCAACAATAGGATTATCAACTTTGAAGGTTCTCTCATCAACGGTTGGCTTGACTTTGATTTAATGTCGTTTGATTTAAATATTGATGTTGATCCACTTGCTTCCGCTTCAATTAAAGGTGACATAAAAGACGGAATAAATGCCAGCGCAGAGATCAAATCTTTTAATATGTATTTTGTAAATACATTTATGAACCCTCCATTTATTACCTTCGATGAATGTTTTGTCAGGGGTGAGGCAGGAATACTCTCAAAAGATGGTATTTACAACTTGAATGGTAATTTAACTGCCGATGAAATGGGTGTAAATATTTTCTGGGCACCGGATCAAAAAGTAATTATACATAATCCAACATTTACTCTTTGGAACAATGATCTCAGATGTTCAGTATCCAAGGCTACAGTTATAGATTACACAACATATGAAAGAAAGAGCATCGATATATATGCAGGTCTTACCCTTACACCCACACTGTCAATCGAAGGCTATGTAGCTGAAATGTGGATGGATGAAAATAACACGATAAGAATAAGATTGCCTCTTCCGATGATGGGTATCGATATTCTTGCCAACGGTTATGGCCATTACTATATGAAGACAACGGAAGGAGAGCCGATGACCAATGATGGTGAGCTTAGTGTCGTTGACAGTGAAGTTACTATCGGAATGAATCCTTATCCGGAGTGGTATAACTTAAAAGGAAATGCAAATGTTGATTTGATTTTGAATTTTAAGCGAAACAACAGAATTATATATCCTGCTCAACAAGACCCTATAATCTCAATTACTCTAGATGAAGACAGCAGCGTCAAATTTGTAAAGAAAGGCAGAGAGATCAGCGTTCAGGGGGATGTTGACATTAGAGGTGGAGAGATTTTCTACTTCCAGAAATACTTCTATATAACTGAAGGAAATATCTCCTTCCCTGATCCAAATAAACTGGACCCTAAGATTAACTTGAGGGCAACTCTTCGAACCTATGACAATGAAAGTAACAGAGTTGAAGTATACCTTGTTATGAAAGACAACACTTTTGAGAACATAAATCCAACTCTTGAAAGTTCACCAGCAAAGGATCTTAACGAGATTATGGAGATATTGGGTCAATCTATTCTTCCATCTTCCACTTACGGCACTGTAAGTGTTGGCAGCGTCACGCAGCTTGTTACTGAAGGTATCGACATTTTGGGTAGATTGGGAATAGTAACTACATCCAATCCGATTTCTGGTATGAATCAGTCTTTGAAAGAGTTCTTTGGAGTAGATTCTTTCTCCTTGCACTCCAACATAGTCAATAATATTCTCTCAGATACTATCTCTTCGTCCTTCACTGACAACTATAGTACCTATTCCCCAATGGCAAGGTACTTGGATGGTACTACTTTGAATATCGGAAAATATCTTTCATCGAACTTCTATCTTCAGGGTATGATTCATCTATCTGCAAATAAGAATGCAAAAGATAAATATACATTTATCTCAGATGATCTTGTCCTGGATACAGAGTTTAGTTTGGAGTGGATGAATCCTGCATTTAAGATTACTTTCACTACTTCTCCTTCTTACTTCTCTCTGTACTCGATTATGGATACTTTCAGGTTCTCTATTTCTAAGACGATTAATTTCTGATTCACACAAACAACATATTCTATTATGAAGGAGAAGTATTTATCTTTATTTTTAGAAAGAAAATAGGAAATAACATAGATATGTGTGTACATATCCTTTCCATTTGAGACTTTCTTTCTTTTCTGATAAAATCATCTATGAGGTTAATGATGTTGAAATTAAAAAAAATATTTGTTCTCATTCTCCT
>CAMEQB010000016.1 GCA_945932505.1 uncultured Spirochaetales bacterium | reverse complement strand
TAGCCTTCATTGCATCAGAAAGCGCCACGGCAGGAACATAGTGCCCCTTACCTGCATCAACATATAAAAAGGCTCCTTTCACCTATTATCCTCCATAAAACAAGACGTGCCAGGCCTCTTTTGCCTTATCTTTATAACGAGCACGATACTCTTTTATGCTAAAGCCTCTTACGAGTACCTTAAATAGATAATAATAATACTTTGTTAGAAAGAAAATCGAACTATTGACTGCAATGAGCCTTTCTTTCTCTTCTTCAGCCTTTTTTATGTTGAAGTAATATGCATCCATTTCATAGAAGGAAGAGGAAGAGAACTTACTGTGACTCAGCCCCTTTTTGTTTATTCTATATGCGTAGATTACATTAGTGTCGTAGACTACCCTCTCCGCTTCTCTTATAACCCAGGGCATGACTGGGATATCTTCAAAGATCATATCCTCAGGAAAAGAAAATGATGAGAAGAGACTCTTTTTTATCAGCCTTGAATGGGGATAACAGAAAAAGCCAAAGGGCCTAGTCATAAGAGAAGAAAACTCTTTCCCTGAGTATACTCTGACTCCCTTGTCCTTAGTTCTCTTCGCTTTCTTTCTAAAGGGCACCGTGATGGCAGAGACTACTTCTGCACTATATTTCTCGCTATCAGACACA
Organism: uncultured Spirochaetales bacterium; assembly: GCA_945932505.1. GTDB lineage: Bacteria > Spirochaetota > Spirochaetia > Sphaerochaetales > Sphaerochaetaceae > Ornithospirochaeta. The sequence goes on along the minus strand of CAMEQB010000016.1, from coordinate 20,289 downwards.
AGAGTCGAGATAAAGCTCTTTGAAAGAAGGATATCGTCTGAGTCAAAGAAAAATACAAAGTCTCCGGAAGCTAGGGATAAAAGTCTATTTCTTCCGCTTCCTATCCCTCTGTTTTCTCTTCTCTCAACTATTATTCTCCCATCTCTTTCCTTGTAACGGGTGATAATAGAGAATGATGAGTCGTTACTTCCATCATCAAGGATTATTATCTCCAAGTTTTCATAATCCTGCCCCGTCAAACTATCCAGGGCCTCTACTAGATATTTTTCACTGTTATAGACGGGCATAAGGACAGAGACAAGGGGTTTCATACTCTAGGACCTTCTGAGCTTAGAAAAGAATCTCTTGATGCGTGAAAACAGAATCGTGATTGCAGGCATAAAGAGAAGCGTGGATACCATACACCCCATTAGTGTAACAGCCATCAAGAGACCGAAGTATCGGACTGGAGTATAAGAGGCAAAACCAAGTATGGACATTCCCAATACTACACTGAGTGTGGTCAAAATAATTGGTCGGCCAGTGACAGAGATAGTGTGGTATACAGCCTTTCTCACACCCTTCTCCGGGTGTTTCTTTCTATACTTTTTATAACGCAGTGAGAAGTGAATTGCATCGTCTACTCCTGCCCCTACAGCTATTGAAGAGAAAGAGATTGTGATAATGTCGAAAGGAATCTTCATTATGTACATGAATACTATGTTGAATGCGATGCCTGATACTACAGGAACCAATACCAAAAATCCCTTTAATGGAGAGAGGAACACTATGGAAGCTATGGCAAATACAGCCACAAAAGCCCAAAGAGTGGAGATCTTCTGTCCATCCATAATACTATCAGAAAACTTCATACTAATAATTGGGTATCCAGAGATAGTAACTTTAGTTCCCTCTGGAAGAAGGGAAAGATTATCCAGCATAGTGTTATAAAGTTCTCTGGTACTCTCTACTGAAGACAAGTCTTCATTGTCTCCATCCCAAGCCTGTATAGTAATAGTAAGCGTATTGAAATCTGAAGAGACTACATTTCTTATTTCTCTTATATCTTTGGCATAGAGAGTAAGGATGCTCTTCATAATGCGGCCCAGTCCCACTTCGGAAGGAATATCCCAATCTCCTGTAATCTCTCTGTTGGCGAAAGCTACATAGGAGGGGAATGAGATTATCTGGAGAACATGCTTCGATTCCTTTACGCTGTCTTCCCAGTTCTTTACTCTCTTTAGGTTATCCATATCAAGGAAGAACTCGTTCGCTCCCTCCGGAGCCTCTATCTTCACGCTGTATGGTGTGGTGCCTCCGATTTCGCGAGCAAAGTATCTGCAGTCATTTCCAAATGGATCGTCTTCAGAGAAATACGACATATAGTCGGAGTTGACTTCTATTCTATCTTTAAAAACAACAAAGCATGTAATGATGATAATAAAGATTAATAATAAAAGAACCCAATGGCTTACAGTAAATCTTCCTATACCTTTTACAACTCTTTGCAGCACTCCCTCTTTTACTTTCTTTATACTCTTCTCTCTCGGCTTTGGAATAAGGTTAAGGAGAGAAGGAAGATAGACTGTGGAGAGAAAAGCACAGAACACTACTCCGATGCTAACGGAGATGCCGAAGTACCCTATACCTTCTTCCGGGCTTAAAGAGAGAGAAGCAAAGCCTACTATTGTAGTTACAGAGCCTATAATTATAGTCAAGAGAATCTTCTGTACGGCCTTGAAACCTGTAGGATTCTCTCCCCTGGATATCTGGTTCATATATTGGGATATAGTATGCATTGCATAAGTTCCCCCAAGAGTTATGACCATACAAGGAGTAAGGATATTCATCAGGTTCAAATCCATACCCTGTATCTTCATCGTACCCAGGGTCCATATAACTGCGATGGCAGAAACAGAAGCCGTCGTAAGGGCCATAGAGATGGAGTGGAAAGATAGATAATAGACGACAAAGATTACCAAGAGAGCGAGGAACGCAAGTAGAACCAGGTCTTTTGCGAGTTGTTTCATCACTTCCTGAGCTATTACCATATTGCTCATCAACACCACTCTTCCACCCATATCCCTCAATGGTTGGAATACTCCCGAAAGAGAGTCTATCTGCTCAGAAGAAGAGAAGTCGCTGTAAATGAACTGAAGTAGAACAGAGTTGCCGCTATCCCCTATGAGCATATACTTTACCATAGGATCATTCTCTACTCTTCTCTTCATCTCCAATGCATCGCTGTCACTCCAGACTCCATCCTCATTGGGATTCATGCTTATGACTCCCAAGTGGTCGTCTTCTCCGCTTATAGTCATCCAATCGAGAATTGAGGAGGGGCGAGCAGAGTCTCTTCTTCTATCTATTTCATCAATACACTCTTCAAGTGTCTCTAGATACTCTCCTTTCCACAAATCAGGAAAAGAGACCAAGACATACATAGTAGATGTATATGGATAATCTTTCTCTTCTTCAATAATAGCTTCGGTAGAAGCATTAAGCCCTGTCTTATAATCGCTGGAATAGATGTAGTCATCATATATTCCTGCGCTCTTGGTCTCCACTGCTACGTCTTCTTTTGGTTCTACATAATAAACGTCGTCTATCTCATCCCAAGGGAAAAACCGTGTAAAATCTCCATTTATCTTGAGATTCAAGGCTTCAAAGAGGAAAAAAGCCGTAAGTAATAGGACACCCAATACAATGGCAAGGGAGATCTTCTTTTCTTTACTCATTGACACTCTTCCTCTTAGCCACTGTAACTGCATATAGCACTGCAATGGAGAATATAAAGAGAAGCTGCTCCGCTCCTCCTATAAAATATATACTACTTTCAGCAATGGAATGGATGAGAAAGAAGGAAAGGAGGGAGAGAGAAGCAAATACTTCCCTTGATCCCCACTTCTTTTTCTTGCTCAAATATCCTATCCCCTTTTTCATTGTCCAAATCCATCCAAAGATAAATGTTATTGCGGCAAAAACTCCATATTCAAAGAAAATGCCTAGAAACATATTATGAGCAAGATGTTTTTCCCCCTGCATCGAAAGCGTAACGGAGGACGCACCATTTTCCACTAGTTTCTCCATCAGATCTTTGTCGTTACCGGAGAAGCCCAATAGGTACTCTTTTAACCCCATAGAATCAAAGGTCTCGCGCCATATTATCGTCCTACCGGAAGAAAAAGTGTCAAGCGTATATGACTTAAGGCTTCTGACCCCAGTAATGAGAAAGACCAAGGCGGCTACAACTACAACTAGAGATGGAATAAGAGCCCAGAAAGCAGAACTCTGTTTTCTTAGAAACACCAATGAAGTGATCACAATAAAGAGGGAAGCAAGGACTATGGCTAACATAGACGTTCTGGAATCAGACTTCCAAAGCGTAAAAAGAAAGAATGGAATAAGTGATACATCAATTACATTCCACACTATTGTAGCTGCTATTTTCCTCCACTTTCTTATGTTCACCATACAGAGAATAATAGAGATGGAAGCCATAACTCCCAGTGAATTGGATTGATCGCTAAGACCGCTGACTCTCACTTCCGAGTTCTCTATCCCCTCTATAAGGCTGAAAATCGAGTAAACGAAGGCGAATAAGACTGCAAATAACGATAGATAAAGGAATATATCGTGAATATCCCTTTTTACTTCCACAATGGCAAGAATTAAAGCCCATGTCTCAACGATGGCAAAGCCGGAGACACTGAAGCGTGCCATACTTGATCTGCCAACTAAGGATGAAAAAAGAATAAAGAATGTAAAAATCAATAAGCATATGCTTCCCTTGTTACAAGGGAATCTTCTTTTATCAAAAAACCATATGAAGACAAAAATCATCCCAAAGAAAGTAAGTAAACCATCTAAGAATAAAATTGTGTCCACTAAAGCATGGATTTTTTCAAAAAAACCCAATAATACATAAGCGACAATAATAAACTTGGCATAATAAGACACAGCCTTATCGTTACCAAGTGAAATCTGATTCATTTTACTCCTTTTCCCCCGGAATCGAGATCAAATTCTATTTAAATATATCAGAGCATATAGAACAAATCAAAGAAAATAATTCTTTTTGTAAATTTATGACACAAATACTTCACTTTGCCCAAAAACATACTTTTTGTATTTCATTCAGATAAGAGAATATCCAATCAACAAAAGTACAACTGAAAGAAGAAGTGTAGCTACGAAGATAGGTAAAAATGAAGAGTTCACTCTTCCCTTGAGTCTTCTGGTCACTATAACGCTGTCCACAGGAACTGAAATGAATAGAAGAGTGGCTGAGATTGAGAAAGGAATCGAGTAGAAAGAAAGCCTACCAGATAGAATCAGTGTTAGAAGTATTACAGACACAGCCTCAAGTATCGGTTTCCACCAATCTCTATGGTAGTCACCCATAGCATCTCTGAAGATTATGGACGTAGTCCTACTGGAATTAAGAAACATCTCAAGAGCGAGGAACAAAGGAATGGCTCCCTGTAGTATATTGTCACTGCCGAAGGATATCTCTCCTATCTTTTTTCCAAAGAAAAGAAAGATCAATGCAGCGAGAAATGAAAAAAGGAGATTAAGATAAGCCATCTTACTATATAAAATAAAACTGTCTTTTCTTCCTTCCGCCGCGTAGTGTTCCCCTACTATTCCAGTCACAGAGTTTTGAAATATCCAGAATACTGTCATAAAAGCTGTGGAGATAAACAGCATATTAGAATAACGGCCACCGATAGAAAAACCAAAGACCAAGTCCACAGCGATGATCTCATAGGAGCGGAAGAATAAAGAGCCGAATCTATGGGAAAACATACTTGGCATAATCGAGATCAGATATTTCTCTTCTTTCTTGTCAATGGCTCCCTCTTTTTCATTCATCCAAGGATAGACTCTCCCTGCTTTATAGAAAAGAAGGATATATGAGAGAACTACAGACACCATAGATACAAAGACATATAGTGTGAAGTTATGGGTGAGGGAAATAACGGCAATCTCTGCCACAGCTCCTGCTGTGCGGCCCATGTGTACATATTGCGATACAATGTCATTTCTTCCCGAAGCGTTGAGGGCAAGGACTCTCCATCCCAAATAATACTGGGCGCACTGACCTACAAAATAAAAGAGAGATGGAAGGAAAAGCCCCTTTCTTCTGAAATAAAAGAGGGATATGGAGAATAAAAGTGTCAACATCAAAGTAGATACCACAAGGTAAACTCTCCTTGCTTCTCTCAAAACTCCATTCTTCTTTCCCTCGTCATCCCCAATTAGCGCTCTTGCCATAAAACTTGTCAGAGACGTGGCTACACCTGAGTCCAACACAGAAGCAAGAAGAAAGACGTGCTCAAAGAGAGATGTATATCCCACATAATCTACTGTCATATATTTCAAAAAGACTATTCTTGAAATATACATCGCTATTCCAGAAATCAAAGAAAAAAGAGAGCCGGCGGCAAAGTTTCGTAGTGCCTGCGGAATGCGGACTTTTCTATCCATTATTCCTCCCCCTTATGGCGCTATCAAAACTCTTTTTCAGTTTTTCTCCGAATATTGAGAGAGAGAATCTAGATACCGTCTTTCTCGCTTCATCTCCCATTTTCGCCCTCAACTCAGGAGAAGAGGCAAGAATTCCAGCTTTAAGCACAAAGTCATCAAGAGAGTTATAGATCATTCCGTTTCTATCGTTGATCAAGTAGCCCTTCAATACTGGGTCGTCTTTCACCAACAGAGGCATACCGCTGGCCATAGCCTCTACGTACGATAGGCACTGGGTCTCTGAAAGGGATGCTCCAATATAAATCTCACCGATTTTATAGTATTTCCAGACTTCGCTTCCCAGCACTTCACCTCCGAACACAACTCTGTCTTTTAGATTCTGTGCCTCCACTTCCCTTTCCAAATTCTCTCTTTCCTCTCCTCCTCCGATAAAAATCAGTTTCGAGGAAGGGATGTCCAAGTTAGAGAATAAAGACAAGACTTGGTCTACGCTCTTCTCTTTACTGAGCCTACAGATAGAAACAAAGACTATCTCGTTATCCGTAAATCCGAACTTCTCTCTGATGCTCCTTCTCTCTTCTTTACTCAGTGTTTTATTAAACTTATCTAAATCCAAACCTATCATAATCCTGTCTATGGGCTGCTTAATCCTATATGATTTGATGAGATCGTAGATTTTGTCTGAGGAACAGATCACTCGACTTGCCTTTCTGATCAGAAATGGAACGACGAACTGGGCGAAGAAGTTCCATACCCTTACAAAGCGAGTAAAATGAATTGCATATGAAACAAAGTCAGTATGACATGTGTGAACAATAGGGACACCTAGTTTTTTCGACACCTTTGATGCAAATAGAAATGAAAAGAACTCGCTTTGTGAGTGTATGACATCCGGTTTCCACTGATATACCTCCTCCAGAATTTTGTCCTGCAAGGCAAGTGATGCATAAGAATCCTTATATAGAGAGGGGAAGTTGGACCTTATATACCAACACTTTTTTTCTTCATCCCAAAAGGAGTGCTTATTATTCCCTATAGTAAGTACCCTGACCTCATCTCCAAGCACCTCCAGCGCCTTTATTTCATTAAGCACTGCAGTTGTGACACCACATTGGAAAGGTAAATAGAATTCTGTTGTAATAAGTACTCTCAAAGCGTCCCCCGAGGGCATTGTGCATTAGAAAAAGAAAAAACACAAATAAAAAAAGACTTAAACACTCTTTTTCTACAACAAAACCAGAATCAAGTAGAAATAATACTTAAAATCGCCATTGAAACAAAAACAATCTTTCTCACTCCGCACAACTTCGTTGACAGCGGTTGCTAATAGATGGTAATTTAGTCGGAGGTGTCCTTTTGCGACGCCAATTACTTATTTTAGTTTCTAAAGGGGTCCAACATGAGTGACGAACAGAAGGCTTTGGAAATGCCTGTAAAGAAAAACGACAAAGAAAATAAGCCAAAGAAAAAGAATACAAAGAAGTCTTTGGGCTGGATTATCGGTGTCGTCGTTCTGATCCTCATCTCTCTCACATTCATCCTTCCATCAACTATGTTCTATGGTGGTTCTTCATCTGCAGTCAGTTTCGGAAAGTATGATGGAAAGAGCATAGATCTTACCTATGACAGTTATTTCTACTTCCAGCTCCAGAACTACTACAACTATTATGTCTCACAGTATGGTGCTGAGACAGCAAATAATTACACTTACAACATCTACTACTCCGCTTATCAGAGTGCACTTGTACACGAAGCTTTGAAAGAAAAAGCTGAGAAGGCAGGAATCAAGACAACAAGCGCCAGCGTAACTGATGCTGTTGTCAACTCCGGCTTCTATTCAGACGGAACAAATACTTTCAGCCAGGAAATCTACAATCAGGCTACAGATATGCAGCATAAGCAGATTGTCTCTTGGATGAAGGATTCTATTCCAACAGATGAAGTCATCAACACTTATGCTTCTTCTAAGGTAAGTAAGGGTGAAACAGAGTTCATCTCTTCTCTCAGCGGTGAAGCAAGAAACTTCGAATACATCGCTCTCACAGGAGAACTTTATCCAGATGCTGATGCTGCTTCTTACATTGAAACACACAGAGACCTTTTCCAGTCTGTAGCATTCACTAGAGTCACATATGCTACAGAAGAAGAAGCTACAGCTGCTCTTGAAGCTATTGCAAAGGGAACAAAAACTCTTGAAGAAGCAGTTGCTGAATCCGTCGATTCTTCTGCTCAGGACGGTGGCAAGATCAGCCAGATTTATCGTTATGCTCTCGACAACTACCTCAAGAACACTTCCCCAGATAGCTCAGCTGAGATTTTCGCTGCAGCAGCAGGTTCCTTAATCGGACCGGTCAAAACAACTGAAGGTTACACACTCTTCTCAATCGACGAGGCAGCAACAGACGCTGATACAAGCGATGCAACAACTCTCTACGCAGCAAAATTGTACATCACACAGTATGATGGCGAAGTAATGAAGGCATTCTTGGAAGGAAAGGCTGCAGAAGTTGCAGCAGAAGCTAAGGTCGACTTCGAAGAAGCAGCTGAGAAGTATGGCCTCGATATCAGCACAGTTTCATCCTCTGCAGAGAACCCAGGAGATAGCCAGTATATCGCATCTTTCAACTACTCTGATGCTCAATATACATCCACAGGCTCCATTGCAAACGGTTACTTGTATACAGCTGTTTCAGCTGATCCAACCTTCTCCGATAAGCTCTTCTCTGCAACTCTCGGAACAGTCCTGGATCCAGTTTATGTAAACAACGCTTACATCATCGTTCGCCCAATGGAAGCTACAGGAAGCACAAGCTACATCTCAAGCATGATCTCAAGTATGTATTCTTCCTATGTTCCATCACAGTCTCTCTCAGACTATCAGAATACTGTCCTCAACTCAGACAAGGTTGAAGACAACTTCATCTCTGGTTTCTTGACAGCTGCATATGGCGTTGGATCAAATAACTAATTGAGTTTTATCTATATCGGCTCTCGAAAAATCGGGAGCCTTTTTTATTCCCTCTACCTCTCTCTTAGTGTTATAGTTAATCATTATGGAGTATTTAGTTAACGAAAGCCCTTCCATCCTGATTGAAAAAGAGACAGGCAAAGCATACCCCTTCTCTGCAGAAGAGGAGGTATTTGTAGTAATCAACAGTAGCTCAAAACAAATGATCAGCTTTGACTTTGAGAAGAGGAAACTCTCTGCCAGATGTATTGTAAGACTTATCGATTATGATAAAGGTGCTATATCTGAAGTAAGTGCAGTAACTCCTAAATTCAACATCAAAAGCACATTCGCACCAAAGCCCTATGGAGACAGCGACATCACTTTCCTTGGAGGTGGATTTACAGCCTCTGCCGTATCTAGAAACGGAAGGATTGGAATAATTGCATCGGTTCCTGAAATAAAGCTTCCCAGCGGTGGCAAAGGACTGAAGATTGAAGCCTTTTTGACAAACGACGAGAAAGACAAGTCTTTTAACTTTCTTCTCTCTTATGACAAGAAGACAGAGTCTCTCCATGCTTCCATTGCAAAAGAGATTAGCGGCACTATTTGGATTGGAGAGGAAAAGACAGAAATAATAGGTGACAACCTTCAAGGTAGACATATTTGGAAGAGAACTTCTTTTCCAAAGAGAAAAGAGAAACCAGTGGGCATAATCTATGGAAAAGCAAACAAAATGCCCTTCTCTTCTGTCGTCCTTACATATGATGACTCATTGACTCTTAATACAGAGGGCGTAATGAAGCGCTATGAAAAAATACAATGGATAGAGATAGGAGACAAGGTATTAAACATCACAAATGGTGAGAATATAAATATAAAGGCAGAGATATTTTCTTCTATCCACGAGAAGCAGGGCCCCTTCAGAAAGGCAAGGACCTTTAGATATGCCATATTCTCTGGCACAATTGACGATAAAACAATCGACGAAGCTATAGGATATCTAGAGTATCCTGACCGTGTGTAATAGACCAAACTGCTCTCTTTTGTTACACTCCTCCAGGCAATAAAAGAATTAAGTAAAATATTATGAGTGAAGAAGAAATCAAAACAACAACATTTGAATCCCTGGGACTGGGGGAAAGAACACTGAAAGCAGTCAAAGCAAAGGGATTTGAAGAACCAAGTGAAATACAGGCTGCATGTATCCCACTTCTGCTGAAGGAAGGAACAGAAGTAGTCGGGCAGGCTCAGACAGGAACAGGAAAAACAGCTGCATTCGCCCTTCCCATCCTTGAAACAGTAAGCGAAGAAGACAAAAGCGTCCAAGCCTTGATCTTGACTCCAACTAGAGAGTTGGCATTACAGGTAAGCGAAGAGATTAACTCTCTCAAAGGAGAGAGAAAGACTGAAGTCACTCCTATCTATGGTGGAGCCAGCATGGAGATTCAGCTCAAAAAGCTTAAAAGAGGCGTCCAGATTGTAGTAGGTACACCAGGAAGAATCTTGGACCACATCAAAAGAGGAACACTGGATCTATCCAAGCTTATTTTCATGGTTCTGGATGAAGCAGACGAAATGCTGGACATGGGCTTTATCGAAGACATAGAGGAAGTATTAAAGAATGTCCCTGAGACAAGAAGAATGCTGATGTTCTCAGCAACAATCCCTCCTCAGATACAGAAGCTTGCAGAGACATTCATGAAGAATCCTACACTTATCAGGACACAGAAATCAGATGCTGCAACACCTCAGGCAGATCAGATTTACTTTGAAGTGAAGGAAGCTGATAAAATCGAAGCTCTCACAAGAATCATCGACAGAGACCCAGACTTCTATGGCGTCATTTTCTGCCGCACCAAACTTCAATGCGATGAAATCGGACATAAGCTCCAAGCTAGAGGCTATGATGCAGAGGCTCTTCATGGAGACCTGTCTCAGAGAGAAAGAGAGACAATACTTAGAAAGATGAAGGAGAGGGTAATAAGAATCCTCGTTGCAACTGACGTTGCAGCCAGAGGCCTGGATATTCAGGATCTTACCCACGTCATCAACTACTCTCTCCCATCAGACCCAGAAATCTATATTCATAGAGTCGGTAGAACAGGAAGAGCTGGAAAAGAAGGCACAGCCATCACCTTCATAACACCTAGCGAAGCAAGACGTTTCTCTTATATCAAGAAAGCCAGCAAGTCTGAGATAAGAAAAGAAGAGATTCCTACTCCTAAGGAAGTTGTTGAAAGAAGAAGGGAGCTTATTAAAGAAGAGCTATTTGCATCCCTCGATAAAGATGGAAAAGAAGAATACACAGCGATTGCTGAAGACCTCTTATCTGATAAAAACCCTGTAGATGTACTCTCATCCATTCTTTCTCTTTTCTACAAAGACGCACTGGACGAGAGCCAATATAAAGACATATCGGTCGGTAAGAAGAAAGAGAGGACAAAGAAGAAGTCCAATGCGGAGACTTCCTACTCCGACAGGAAGAAAGAAGACAGAGAGCGCCCTTACGATAAGATCAAGACTCCAAGCATGGATGACGAAGGCCTCACCAGACTCTTTATCGCCAGGGGAAGAAATGACGGTCTTACAAAGAGAGGCTTGGCTGATGTTCTTATAGACCAGGCAGGCGTAAAGAACGAAGACATCAGAGATATCCAGGTAATGGAAGACTTCTCTTTCATCAATGCTCCTTATGATGCTGCAGAGCACATTCTCAGAGTCTTTGGTAAGAGCAGAAACGGTGAGAAGCCTATTATCACAAAGGCACGTAAAGACGATAAGCCAAAGAAAAAGACTACTGAATCTTCTCAGAAAAAAGAGACGGCTTCGAAGCCAAAGAGAGAAAAGTCTTCTCCGGAGAAAAAGAAGGAGAAGAAAACTAGAGACTATCTGGCGGAAGAAGCAGAGTTCTTGGAATATCAGAGAAGCTGGAACGAAGAAAGAGAGAAGAAGTCAAAGGGAAGAAAAACAAAGGCCTCTTCAAGTAAGAAATCTTCTTCGAAGCCAAAGGCAAAATCCAAGAGAGGAAGAAAGTAAAAGCTAAATCAAAAAATAGAATAAGGAGTATCTTTCAAACTATATTGTTTGATCAAATACTCCTTTTTTATACATCAAACCGTTAGACAAAAACATCTCATCATATATGAGTAAAGTCATCATACTTGTCGCTGAAGAACTTTCTCATAAACCCATCTTTCTTCTTCAGCATCTTGGAGCCTCGAGTTATCTTACAAAGGCTCATAGACCTGTCCCGTGCAATATCTCTCTGGCTCTTCCCTTTATATAAGTCATCCATAAGTAAGTATCGTTGGACAACATCCTCCACTTCCTTTTCAGTGAACATATCGTCAATAAAAGATTTCAACTCTTCCTTATCCTTTATTGAAAGGACAATATTCAGTAAGTCTTCTTTACCCTTCTCTGTTTCTTGCGAAGGAGAGACTTTTTCAGTGATTCTATTCATAGTAATATATATTAGTTCCACTCTCACTTATGGTCAAATAAAAGTGTAAAGAGAGAAGAATATCAATTATAGCCCTTCTTTATTCATCCAGAACATAAGAGAGCTTTTTCTTGAATGCATTCTTTTGATTTCTTCTATCCTACTATCTACAATAAAACCAAAACCACTTTCATAAGCAATAAACTTGGCCTTTTTCAATGCCTCGACGGCACCTTCATATAGCGTAGATTTTCTGGACTCAATACGGGAGAGAGCCTTCCTTATATGATATTCAACAACCTCCTTTGGGTAATCATACTTCAGGGTCTCTGCGATATCGTCGAGGTAAAGATATGAAAAAGAGGATGAATACTCATATTTTTCTATTGCTTTGGCAACAGTCCCTTTCTCTCCTTCACATAAGAGAATAGCCAGGTCTTTATCCTCTTTAGGATTATTCTTTATTTCGTCAAATATCTCTTTGGCTTTTTCGGGAGATATACCTTTAATCTCTTTATAGAGTTCTACCGCATTATTCTCACTGATAACTCGTTTAAATTTCGAAACCAAAAAGTCAGAGAGGATCTCAGTGTCTCCAGACTCTTTCACCCTTTCTTCCACATATGTAGAAATGCCGAAAGAATCATTGTGATGGTAGTAGAATTCCAAAAGGGTATCCAAGGAAGTAAACGAAGACACTATATACTCTAATACGTCATCATCTAGGAAGGAGAATGTATTCAGAGAATCTCTTGCATACTCTATGGCTTCTTCTCTTCTTCCTAGAGCCTCGAGACACTTGATACGATACATAACGCAATTTCTATCTCTATTTATTATGTTCAAAACTTCAAGTTCTCTTTCATAGTTCTTTCTATGATGATAGACAACAGCAAGCATAATAGTGCAGGAAGAAGAATATTGAAACCCTTTAATTCCCAATAAAAACTCTTCAAGCTTGTCATAATCTTCTTCCGTTCCATCAAGAGAATTAAAGATAGATGCCGCGTATAAAAAGATTTCCGATATAGTCTCGTGATATTCCCTTAGTCCGTTTATAGCCTTAGAGCTAGTAATCACAGAATATGTTTTGTCCCATACTCTCCTCTTTAATTCAGGGCTTATGAGATCTGTATCGACAGAGACAATGGATGCCAAGTTTTCCCAAGGGTAACTAACGTCCGTATACGGGAAATCAAAATCTTCATAATCCTCATCAAAGGGATCAAATTCTTCAAAGGCATCAAGCGCAGAAGAAAGGGCTTCTTTGACGCAGTTCTCTTTCAGCTCCTTTCTCTCTTCGCTATAGTTTTCGTAAACATAATCAACTATCAAGTCTTCCAAGTATTCAGACTTACCCACTGCTTCTTCGACGATGTTACGTAATTTATCTTCAGGAATACGATTAATGTATGTTTTGATTTTCTTTAAGTCCATAGCCACAAGCTACGGGAAAAAGATGGTTTCTTCAACATTTACTTTAGAACAATGGTGACATTATTCTTGCGGCTCCCCTGAACACACGTCTATAGAGAGGAAGTTTACCTTCGTCTCCTACATGTATCTCCTGGCAGAGCTGGAGAGTATTCTCAAAGTTAGTCTTTAGGTCCCCTATAACAGAGGAACAGAAGAACAATACACTGAGCTCAAAGTGAAGATAGAAAGACCTATAGTCTAAGTTTGTGGTTCCTACTACAGCTATCTCATCGTCAGAGATAAAGTTCTTTGAGTGAATGAAACCAGGAGTAAACTCATAGATCTTTACTCCAGCCTTCAACAATGGCTCGTAGTTTGATCTTGTGACTTCGAAGACACTCTTCTTATCTGGGTAGTGTGGTGTGATTATCCTGACGTCAACACCGCTCTTTGCAGCAATCTTGAGGGCAGCCTCCATAGGCTCATCAAGAATAAGATAAGGCGTAGTGATCCACACATACTTCTTGGCATTGTTGATGATCTGAAGATATGTATCTTCTGCAATGGTATTGTCATCAAGAGGGCTGTCATCGAAAGCCTGTACAAATCCGTCATCCTTTCCCTTTACTGTAGGAAGGAACTTATCCAAAGAATCCCACTCCTTTGTAAGGCAGTCCCAGTTACGAAGGAACATCAAGGTAAAGTTCCAACATGCAGAGCCAGTAAGCCTTATGGCGTCATCTTTCCAGTATCCGAACTTCACAATATCGTTTGAATACTCATCTGCTAAGTTAACACCACCTGTGTAACAGATGTTTCCATCAATATCGAAGATCTTTCTATGATCTCTGAAGTTTAGTCTGGGATTGATATGGAACTTGATCTTATTGAAGGCTATGGCTTTAATTCCATAGCTCTGCAATATCTTCTCATATCCTCTGGGAAGAACGTTGATAGAGCCCATATCATCAAATACAACCCTAACGTCAACTCCTTCTTTTACTTTCTCTTTCAATACATCCAGTATCCTATTCCACCACTTTCCTTGGTCTATGATGAAATACTCTACAAAGATAAACTTCTTTGCCTTCTTTACGTTCTCCAAGAGATCTGGGAAGAAATCTGCACCACGGTCAAAGTATTTGACTTCAGTGTTCTTCCATACACTGAAACCTGTAACGTTCTTTACATATTGGCTCTGTTTTCTAAATACTGGAGAAATCTCACAAAGCTCTTTGTCTGCATTTTCAAGGCTGAATGCAGTCTCATCAGGCTGTCTTTTCTTAAAGTCAGCAACCTTCTTCTCTGAGAGGGCGCCGATCTTCTTGTTAGAGAACAAAAGGTACAATACGCCCCCTAGGAAAGGGAATATGATCAAGACGAACATCCATATCAAACGATATGCATTGTTCTCTTTATGTGTGATGATTATTACTGCCATCACAATAGATAAGCCAATGAAGAAGAGATAGTAGGCTTTCGAAACAGCAGACCAAAGCACCAAGCCAGCTAGGCCTACAAATTGAAGGCCGAAGATCAATAGCATCCAAAACATTCGTGATGTAAATATCTTATATAGCTTTTTAATCATCTCCCTTTCCTTTACTGAACTCACAGCCACAATAGTTCTGCCTATATAACCCCATTTCTTTCGATATTCTACAGGACTCGGAGAAACCATCCTTCTTCTTGAAATCTATTGCTTCGAATCCTTCCAAGTCCTCTCCCTCACGAAAGATAGTCTTGCTATTTTTAAATCTGGACACAGTAAGCGTAGTACAGAAAGAAGGAATTCCAAGTTCCTTGGCCTTGTCTCTAGCTCTCAGAAGATTATATCTAAAACACCTCTGGCATCTCTTACCATGCTCTGGTTCATTCTCCAGCCCTTTCACCCACTCTCTCCAGTCACTGTGATTATAATCATCTTTTATGACTTCGAGATTATAAAAAGAAGCCACAGTCAAAAGAGTATCATACCTCTTTTCGAACTCTTCTATGGGCCAAATATTTGAGTCTGAAAAAAACAACACAGGACTCCACCCCTCATCCAAGAGGCGCTTTATACTTGATGTGGCGCATGGCCCACAGCAGACATGGACTAGTATCTTTCTATCTTCTTTTTCTCTACCCATCAAAAGAAGTATAATCATCAGAAGAAAAAACTCCAACACCCGAACAGTTGTCTCTTTTTAGTGTCATTAGACAATCTTAGTTGTTTATCTCTGATTCTCTCATTATTATCATTAAAGAGATTTCTTTTTTTGGGAGTAAATATGGATAAAATAGAAAAAATCCGAAACATTAGACAGAAAGCATTATTAGTTTGTATCATAGCAGGTGTAATATTCCTCATGCAGCCTACTCTTCCCAGGGCTCTTCCTATTGTTTTCTTCTCCATTGCCCTTGTATTGGTAATATGGAACAGTATCGGAACCTTTTTCTATGGAAAAGCAGCAAAGCTTCTCCAAGACAAGACAAACGCTTCCTACGAGAAGGCAATGCCCTATTTTGATAAGGCCATCAAGTGGGGAGTAAACGAGAACTGCCAGATAGTTGCAGGTACTCTTATGCTCCAGCATGGAGACATGGAGAAAGGAAGAGAGATTCTGGAGCACTTATCCAATGGAAACAATCCTAAGACAAAAGATGCATCAAAAGTATCATTATCCATGTATTGGTGGATGAAAGGCGACCTTGATAAAGCAATCGAACTATCAGAGAAAGCTCTTGAGAATGGATGCAAAGACAAGAACTTATATGTGAACTTATGTACTTATCTCTTGGAGAAAGGAGACTACAAAGAGTATAGAAAGTATATTAAAGACTGCAACGACAAATCTCTAGCTACTCCTGCAATCCTTGATCTTGAAGCAGCATACTTTATGATACAGAAAGATTGGAAGAAGGCTGGAACATACCTTACTTCCCTCTTTGAAAAAACATCGCCAGCATATAAAGATCCATACCTTCATAAAGCAATGCTCTCTCTCCACTATGGAGACTGGGAAGATGCAGTAAAATCTCTCTCTGAGATAAAGAACATGTGCACAGAGTCCAATACTTCCGTCTATACGATCGATGAAATAGAAACCCTTATTTCCTTAATAAAAGATGAAGACACAAGATGGGGCATGCTTGAAGTCGTTGATAATACTCCGGAAGTTTTGATCAAAGGTGAGATGCCTGTAGTAAAGAAAGGCCTAAAGAAGCCTGAGACTCCTATTATGCCATCCTTCAGCGAAGAAGCATTCGACCCTACCACAACTTCTATTTCAGAAGATGGAGAGAGCGAAGACGATGAGAGAGATGTAGACACATCCCTCAACGACGACGATGAAGAGTGGATAAAGAAACACTCTAACTGATAAAGAAAGGAGGACTAATAGATACTCTCTACTGTCCTCCTTTTTTCTTACATCGCTGTAGAGAAAGTAAGTGAAGCCACCACGTGTCCCACTTCTCCTGGGATTATCTCATACCCAAGCCTGAAGCGGAGAGGAAGCTTAATAAGACCAATAAGAGAACAAGTAGTCTTAATCTCTGCTCCTACGCTTATTCCAATACTCTCCACCGAGAACAGCGAAGAAGAATATATACCAAGAGATGGGTTTTCAAAAATTAAGAACTCTCCGAACGTAGGATCAAAAGGCAGTTTATATGATGCATCTGCATTAAGGAATATGTTAAATAAAGAGCTGTCTGTATATAAGCCTGTAGCACCATAATTTGTGTCATAACCTATGTACCCATCTGAGATGAACTTCGGGACACTACCTCTTCCATCTATGTTGACTCTCGCTGCAGCGTCTACACCAAATATAAATGAAGAGGAAGAATATGATTCAATACTTACTCCACCCTCCACATAGTTCTTATTTCTTTCAAAGGCAATAGTCTCGGCAGTCATCATATAGCCAAGCTTTCCTTCCACTGAAAAATATGGGATAGAGTATGAACCTTTTACAAAGGCAGAGAGAACCAAACCTGTGCCAAGGTTCTCTCCCACGTCATTGTAATACTCGAATGACTGATGAACGCTTACACTGGCTTTTTCAGCATTATACAAAAAGACATCTATAGATTCACGGCCAAAGACCTGAGGATTAAAACCTGAGTTACCACGGAATGCATCTAAGTATCCTTCCAGTTTTATTCTTGCATTTGTAAATGGATAGAATGATATCTCAGCCCCAAGTGTAGTAAAACCACCAGTAGAAGAAAGGTTCTGAGTATCTGAACCAAAACCGAAGGTTGCAGCCATATCCAAGTTGCCAAGGAGTATCCTGTACTTTATTCCAGTTATCATGGAGTTCTTTAAGTAGTAGGAATCGAAGCCACTGAAATTCAAGCCAAGCATCTGGGAAAACGATGAAGCCTTCAATCTGCCGAAGAAGTGGAGATTATCTCTTGTCTCATGGATTTTTGAAGCAATCTCCCCACTTCGCTCCTCAGTTATTGTCCTCTGGCCTTTATAAAGCTTATCAAGCTCTTCAGCTTCAAGGGATGTACACTCATATCCTATGTCAGCCATAGTGGCTGCATCCTTAAATGCCATGAAAGAGAACTGTTCTACAGCACATCTGATCCAAATCAAGTCTGTATACTTCTTCAGATCACTTGAAGCATTCTGTCTCTTCCCGATATCGAAGGAAGAGTTAAGAATAGTTACAGGATTAATAAGGTTCATAGTATCTGCATCATAGAAAGTAGTAGATAGGATTACAGTATCTGTATACTCATAGGCCGCATCGATTGGGGCCAGGGATATTACACCTCCATCGACCAATAAGTGTCCATTATATTTATAAGGACTGAAGTATACTGGAAGCGCAAAGGAACCGATAAGGACATCTGAAAATGGCCCCTCTGTTATTCGAACTTCCCTCTTGGACACCAAGTCATCACATACTACCATGACAGGAATATCTGTCTCTTCCATTCTATAGTCTTCACCCACAATATAATCGATGAGAGCCTTAAATCCTGATGGATCGAGAAATCCTCCGTTAGAAGGAAGAGTTAATGCAAAGTATGATGATATATCACCGACACGAAGTATTTCTTCTATCTGATCGGGAGTAATACCGGCAGCATAGAGCATACCTATAATAGAGCCCATGGAGTTGGAGACAATGAAGTCTGGAACAATACCATGCTCATCTAAGTATCTTAGTACACCTATATGGGCGCAGGCTCTTGCACTGCCTCCTGTGAGTACCAGGCCTATTGGGTCTCTCTTTCCTTCTGTGCGCTGAAGAATCCTCTCTCTGAAAGCCTCATCTCCATATGTCACCGGGATATCTGAAATAAGGATTTCTTTGAGAAATTCATCGTTCTCCACAGCTGTTTCCAAGTCTGTTGCAAATATAGGAAGGCATAGCGCCAATATAAGGATCAAAACAAAGATTATCTTCTTCATACTTCAATTTTACAGATGTTTTTAAAACCCTTCAATGTCACCTTGATGAAGTGTGCAAAATTCTGTTATGATTCTCTAGAACGGCGTGATGGCGGAATTGGTAGACGCAGTAGACTCAAAATCTGCCGGGAGCAATCCCTTGTGGGTTCGATTCCCACTCGCGCTATAGTACGATAATCGACATTTTGTAAGAAGCAAAGTGTCGATTTTTATTTAATTCCTCTCAATACAAGAAATAACCCAAACTCATAAGATTATAATATAATTATGTACAACGAATTGCATTTCGAATGGGACCCCATCAAAGCAGTCTTATACCAAGAAAAACACAATGATTCTTTTGAAGAAGCAAAAAACCGTTTTCTTTGACGAAAATACTCTTCTGATTTCAGCCCCAGACCATTCATCTGAGGAAGAAGACCGATTCATTCTTCCAGGGTTAAGTGCAGAATGTCATATCTTGCTGGGATGCCATTGTTATAGAGAAAAAGACACAATTCGATTGATATCAGCAAGAAAAGCTAACCGAAAGGAGGCCCAACAATATGAAGAAAGACTATGAGAAATGATTATGATTTTACCAATGCCATCAAGAATCCATACTCAGATAGACTAAAGAAGCAGATTACGATTCGTCTTGATGATAATGCAGTCATCAGCTACTTCAAAGAAATGGCTGATCAGACAGGAATGCCATATCAGAACATTATCAACTACTATCTTTTGGATTGCGTCAAGAATAACAAACAGATGAAGATTTCCTTTTCCGATTAAAGGTTGAATAGGCTTTGACTTCAAAAGAAATGCCAGACATCTGAGAGAAGCAAAGTTTCATAAAAGTTTTCCTTTTGTGTGAAGGCAATATTATACAAAGCACCAAAAGACCTTTATCTATGGTTCAACTTGATCATTATGGAACATGTGTATAGTGTAGTGATGATATTGATTCTGCAAGTAAAGCCGAATCAGTGTATTCGTAATCCCTATATTCCAAGAGTTAAGGACACAAAAAGGTTTATTCAACTGTAGTAACCCGACACATCCAGAACCCCTGAATTATGGATTGATGATTTATATTTACTTTTCAAAAGGTATTTCGCATATATATGTAGAAGAATATCCCAAAAGCGTTTCTATTGGTAACATAAGAGGCGGAATCTATATGTTTTTAATGAGATTCCGCCACTTATCTAAGAATAATTGTTTTTTCTGACGCAAATTTTTGGGTAATCCCTTCTCCTTATTTATGTTATTCTGAGTATTCTTTATTATCCAATGTTCCTCTTATTTTGATATGTAAGAATTCTCGATATCATGACATCTAGGATGGATAGAATAGATGTACTACTAGAGTTAAGAAAGAAAGATGTAAACACTCCCTTTCTTCTACTTATTACTAAAAGCTATGTATCTGAGAGAATCCAAGGGTTAGATGCTAGAGAGATGATTATCTATCAAAACCCTTCGTTTTTCTCAACTTCTTACTGCCGTATTACAATGTAAATATATATAGGTCGGATTTTGAAGCTTCAAGTTCTAGCTTTTTATTTACATATACCTTGCATCCTTACTTAAATAAGAGACACACTGCCT
>CAMEQB010000015.1 GCA_945932505.1 uncultured Spirochaetales bacterium | reverse complement strand
ACGAAGCTCGTTACTCAAGACTCACACGTGAGTTCCCAGCAAGAGCTGATGTTCTCTTTAAGGCTAACGAAGAAGAAGCAAAGGCTAGATATGATCATCTCATGAAGCTTATCAACCTCTATAACGACTAATTGATTCGTTGCTGAATATGATCCTCCGGGAGTTGATCCTGGAGGATTTTTCTTTGTCTTTTCCAAATACCAGTTTATTTTGAGAATAAGAGAAACAATATGAAAAACTATTTATTATTGCAACACTAATTATTCTAACAACATCTCTTTATTCCAGTGGTATGTATGCAACAGGAGCTTCTGTCACTAATGACACAGTATCAAGAATCTCTCAAGTAGGACTATTTTTTATGACGATACTTTGGTGGTAAAACGAGAAGACGAGAAATGGATCAATCCTCTTTTTCTTATCATTTCGATATAGTATTCTCAGGATTGTTTGGTAGTGAAGAGTTAGATCAGATTACTTTTTTATATTTAGGAGGAGCAGGAGCATCTTTTAAGCCATCTCCATCTCTATATGTAAACGTATTGCTCGTGCCTTCCTTCTATACCACATTTGGCTCCCATAACGGAACATTCGGTTTTGGACAGGGTGGTTCAGTATCATTATCTTATGTATTTTCTGATCCTGGTTTTATGATTATAGCAATGGTGCAAAGCAGTTATACACTTCTTTTTGATTCCAGAACCCCCATGATGCTGAAAGGATTTCTGGGGATAGGTTTTAAGCTCTGATATAAGTATTATGCTCCAGCTATTACACTGGAGCATAGTTTAGAACCTTCTACCTCCACCTCCGTGGACTCTTCCAGATGATGAAACATGACCGCCGGATGAGCGAGGGCGAGAAGAGGATCCTCCATTATTCTGAGGTCTAGGCACCTTGGAAAGCGTGGAATATAGGTAGATGTCTCTACTATTTTCCAAAACAAAGGAAGATGGCACAACATAGTCTTCTGCGTTTCCCACGAGGCCTTCGCTCTTTAACTTTTTCTTAAGAACAGAAACTGTTATAAAGCCAGCAGGAACAGCTGGAAGAAGGAAAGAGATTACTACAAGAGCCCAGTCAAAGTGCTTCTCTTTGCTCTTTTCCTCTTTAAAGACTCCAGTGTTTATATCATAGGTAGTATTCTCATACTCTGGGTATGTATAATCTTTTGAAAGCTCCAGGACAGAAGAAGCAAAAACAGAGAAGGCTTCAGCCCACTCTCCCCTCTGTAGTGATGGCATCATAGCATCAAAGACAACGTCTTCTCCACTGTCGTCTACAGCATACATTCCATATCCAGTTGTAGAGATATATACACTTCTATCTCCATAGTTGAGAAAGAGAAGAACGCCGTCATCGTCATTTATTACTGAGTCGTAGTAGTCGTCAGCAAAAACAGCATCACTCTTTCCATCAGTTCCATTTGTAATAAGAACACCTAAAGACAAACCGCTTTCGAGAGATGCTTTATCAAGCTTAGATTTCACATACTCTTTTTCGCTTTCACTCAAAAGTCCTATCCTATCTTCAACGACTGTTACAGCTGAGAGAGAAAAAACAAATAAAAGTAATAAGGATAGTATAATTATCTTTTTCATTTTTCCTCCTAAAGAATCTGAACCAGAGTTGAAATCAAGGCACCCAACAAACCAAAAGAGAAGAATGAGATAAGGAAGAACTTATTCCTTCTTCCCTTGTCCATAGGAAGATCTCCAACTAGTTTTCCAGTCTGTGCATTCATTGCATAATACCAATCTTTATCCTGGAAGCGAGTGCGTAGTATCCAGAGAGGGAGAAGAACATACCTCTCTCTTCCTCCTGTCATGGATACGCTGGATTGTCCTCCGGGTCCTCTTACATAGGGACCTGTTGTGCTTAATAGCCTTCTCTCTGCTGAGCTCTTTGCCCTTTCCACTACTCTCTTGGAACTTTCATCTGCATCAACGTCATATCTATCGGCAAGAAAGCCAGAGAGATAAGCTGTCTCAAAGTCTACAGCTTCATCCATATTCCATGGGCCGAGGGGCTCCATAATAGAGTCAGGCATCTTACTTGAACCATCTACAGGAAGATTCTTAACTTCCATCCTACCATCTCTCACCAAGCGATAGTGACTTATTCTGGTATAAGTAAAACGGGAGTCACTCCAAACTGCAGTGCGTGATGCAGGAATAGACATATGGGCCTTTATTTCAGCATCAAACATCCATACTGGAACATATATTCCCTTAATCTCATCTATGTGAGACTTATCTCTGAAGATCTGAGGTAGGAGTTTTTTCCCAGATAAGTGTTTATAAAACATCTCCTTTGCTTCTTCCTTTCCTTTCTTGAAAGGAATAACCAAGTCTGGTCGCAGCTCACCCTCGAACTGTTCTTTAAGGACTACGGGATTTCCACACCATGGGCAGGAAAGGGCAGCCTCTGTATTTTCTGCAATAATCTCACCACCGCAAGAAGAGCAGACATAGTGCCTCACTCCATCTTCCTGCCACATTGTCCCGCTCTTTTCAAAAGAAGCTGAATCAGAAGTTTCTCTCTCGCTGTCTTCTTTGGCTTCTTTCAAGCCTTCGGTATCAAACTCAGTATCGCAATAAGGACACTTCATCTTTTGGCTGGACCAGTCGAATTCAACATATCCGCCACAATTGGGGCATTTAAACTCTTCTACCACAATTTACTCCAGCTTTTGTCCACACTCAGGACAGAACTTAGGATTCTCCCCTTCCTTTGCACTCCATCCGCAAGAAGGGCACTTCTTCGCTTCAGGCTTCTTCTTTCCGCATTCAGAGCAGAACTTACCTGTGTTTACTGCACCACAGGAGCAGACCCAAGATGAAACTGTCTTTTTGGGTGCCCCGCACTCTGTACAGAACTTACCCTTGTTCTTTGCCCCGCAGGAACAAGTCCATTCATCTTCCTCGACTCTTTCTTTTTTCTTCTCTTCTCCCATTTTGAAGAGTGTTGCAGTGTCTGTTGAGCCAACTGCCCCTGCCATATTCATACCCATGAAGCCAGCATATGCGCCATTCTTGTTTTCAGCTGCCTTCTTCATAGCTTCAGCCTGTGAAGAGACAAATAAGCCTGCAGCACGGGATGCGTCTGAGTAGACTACAGACATCTGAGCGTTCTTAATAAGCTCCTGGTCTTCCTCTGGGATAGTTAGAGTAGCGATAGCCACAGTGGCTACTTCCAAGCCTCTCTTCTCCCCCCACTTTTCAGAGAGGGCATTATTAAGAGCCTCTTCCAACTCTGTTGTATGAGAAACTATTTCATTAGGTCTCATTCCCATCTGTGACAATCTACCGAAAGCTGGCTGGAGGGCTGAGATAAACTCGCTCTTAAGCTGAGAATCTAAGCTAGAGCGATAGAAAGTGCCAGAAAGATTACCAGCGATGCACTTATAGAACTTCATAGGGTCCGAGATTCTATAAGAATAGACACCGGCACATCTAATAGATAAATCAACATCCAAGTCGATTCTCTTGTCTACAAGCCTAAATGGAACAGGATTTGCTGTACCGAATTTGTTGTCCAGAATCTCTTTAGTGTTGAAGTAATAGACACGCTGGTCTCTTGCTTCATCAGCTCCATATCCAATTCTTCTTCCCATAGCTTTGAAAGAGTCCAAGAGCCCCTTTCCAAATCCACCATAGAACACACTAGGCTCCGAGGAGGAATCGAAAGTATACTCTCCAGGCTCAGCGGAAAACTCTACGATCTTTCCACTGTCAACAATCATCATACACTGTCCATCTGCCACTACGATGCCAGAGCCATTGGAGATGACGTTGTCTGATCCCTTTGTATTTACACTCCTTCTGGAGCTATGTTTTTCACCTTTTTTAACTAATTCATCAGAAGAAAGAGAGTCACAAGTAAAGTATTCTTTCCATTGATCGGCGAAAACGCCGCCCACACTCTTTAATGTAGCTTTTATAAGTCCCATATTAACTCCTATTTTTTGTCATCATTATTATACACTATAGTCCGTATTTTTAGACAAAAGTTTTGATTCCTATTATTATGTCCATATGACAAAACTTAGAATACTTGGAACAGGCAATGCACAGGCTGTGGATTGTTATAATACATGCCTGACAATAGAGAATGAAAACGGAATAATGCTGGTGGATGCTGGAGGCGGAAACGGCATATTGAAGATATTGGAGATTGAAAGCATCGACCTCTCTGATATCCACCATATATTTGTTACTCATGCTCATACAGACCATATCTTCGGCGTCATATGGCTAATAAGGAGAATCGGGGAGACTATGAGCAAAGGAAAGATGGAGGGAACTCTCACTATCTATGCCCATAAAGAGCTTGCCGATTTAATTGAGTATATTTCAAGGTCAATCCTTACAAAGAAAGTCATTTCCCTCATAGGGGATAGAATCATTTTCTCCGTCCATGAAGATGGAGACGAGAGGACTATTATCGGAAACAAGTTCACTGTCTTCGATATTGGTTCTACAAAGATGAAGCAGTTCGGCTTCAGAATGGAATATGAGAATGGAAAAGTATTTGTAGACCCAGGTGACGAGCCCTTGTTGGAGAAAAACTACGAGATAGCCCGTAACGCAGACTGGATGACACATGAAGCTTTCTGCACATATGAAGATAGAGATAGATTTAAGCCTTATGAAAAACATCATAGCACAGCAATGGATGCTTCTAAGCTTGCTGAGAGCCTAGGGGTTAAGAATCTTATTCTCTATCACACAGAAGATAAGACTCTCTCTACAAGAAAAGAGAGATATACAAAGGAAGCAAAAGAGTACTTCTCTGGGAATGTATATGTTCCAGATGACGGCGATTCTTTTATTTTATGATATTAAATATTTCTCCCTCGTTTCTTGATGAGGCGGCTGAAATCTACAGTATTTCTTGGAGGGATAGCCATAAGGATGTATGCTCTAGCGCCTTTCTCTCAGAGCATACTCCGTCTTATATGAAGCGAAAGATAGAAAGAGAAATAGAGAGTGGATGGGAGTATTACATCTCACTCTCTCCTTTTCCTTCTGGGATTGTCAGCGTCAAAGGAAACGAAATATCAACCCTATATGTATTACCAGAAATGGAGAGGAAGGGAATAGGAGGAGAACTTCTTTCATTTGCTGAAGATAAAGCTGGCTCTCCTTGTTATTTATGGTGCAGGAAAGAGAATACTAAAGCTATGACCTTCTACCTTAATAGAGGCTATATTATTGAAGAAGAGAAAATAATAAGCGCAGCAATGACAGAAGTGAAGCTCACGAAGCTTTAGTCTCCAAGAGAGGAGAAGAACTCATCTACCAGCATTCTATAGCGCTTATTGTCCACCATAAATGATAAGCCGTGTCCTGCGTTTGGGAATGTCTCATACCTTACAAGCTTTGGATTTGCTTCATATATCTCTCTACTCATATAATCAGGGACAAATCTATCGTCTTCACCATGGATTATGAGAATAGGGATATCCGAATTCTCTACTGCCTCGCTGGCTGAAACAGTGTCAAGGCTGAATCTTCCCCAAATAAGAGTAGAGAGCTTAACAAAGGGCATCAATAGAGCTGGAACCAGCTTTATGTCTTTCATGACTTTGGCGATGATCTTTTCTGGAGAAGAGTATGGGCAGTCTGCAATAATACCCTTGATTCTTGATTTATCCAGAATAGAAGAAGCCATTAGAACAGTTGCGGCTCCCATAGAGATGCCAAAGAGGTAAATTCCTTTATCTCTCCCCCTTCTCTCTTCAATGTATCTCACCCAATCATAAACGTCATATTTTTCTTTAATACCGAATGTTATTGCCTTTCCTTCACTCATTCCATGGGATCTTTCATCAACCAAGAGAACATTCCAATTCTTTTCAAAAAGAAGGGCGCTGCCACCACAGAAGTCTCTATAAGCGCTTCCTCTGTATCCATGGAAAAGAATCGCTGTAGGCTTGTCTTCTTCTCCTTTATACCACCTACCTCTAAGCATCAAGGCATCATGGGAGATAATCTCCACTTTCTCAAAGGGCTTCTCCATAAGTGCTGTAACCATAGTGACCGTTTCATCTTTAAACACTTGGTACTGCTCATTATTTGGAACCTCTCTGGGGTCTCTCTCTTTTCTTGGCCCAAAGACAAATTCAAAGACAAAGTAAGTAAATAAAAGAAGTAAGGCAGCAACTATAAATAAAGCAAAAAGAAAATAAAACATCAATGAGCCTCGAGAACAAGTTTTACACTTATTCCTTTCTCTTTATTGTAATTGAGTTCTCCTCCAATTTCTACTTGTAAACTTGATAATTGCCCCAATACAGGAGAAAGAGTGGTTGTAAAACCCAAAGAATAATCAGAGTCAAAAGCCCCAGTGTATAGGAAACTAAATTTAATATCTGAATATAGATCTAGATGAGTAAAATATAGAGAAAGGAATCTTACGCTCTTCTGTAGTTCATAGGTCAAGATATGGAAACGGGAAGATAAATCTATGCCAAGTAAATCTACACTCCCCTTTAGTGTAAATGGAACACCATAGTCTAAAGGGGAAAGAGGATTATATGGAAAGAGCTGAGGGAAAGCCACATATAGAGTCAGTGTAGGATCAAGGTTTATTGCCTCTGCCTTCACTCCCCAGCCAAGAGTATGATAGCGCCCGATTCCGTGTTGCCTTACGTTCTCATAAGTGAGTGAAAGATAGTTAAGAAGGGATCTTGAACCATTGAGGCTTACTAGGCCAACTGTATCTTCTATTCCTATTACTTCGCCAGAGTGTGAAAGAGGGAACGAGAGAGATACTCCTCCGTCAATTTCCCAGTTATAGAAGCCTGGGTTAATCTCTCCAGTGAAGGAGAAAGAGAAGATGGAAGCAGAGTAATAAGCACCGAGAACTAGGGAGTCTCTTTCAGGAACATACCCTACCTTTCCTAAGAGATAATGAGTCTCTGTAGCGTCCTCTGTTATATAAGACACTCCTACTGATGGTGGTAGAGAGTAGAACTTGGATGTAGTAATAGGTAGAGGGATCAAGGCACCCTTATTCATAGTTGAAAATGGATTATATTTATATGAGAAAGAAGCTATGTCTACATCTTTATACTGGTCCTCTTCCTTTATATATGGAGACACTGTCACAACGCCTTCGTCTTCAACTTTTAAGCTTTCATACCTGCACTTTGATATAGCAGAGTGATCAAAGAACTGAGAGACAAAGTATACGCTCCCTCTATCCCGCACTGGATAATTCACTCCCCCGTTATACTCAACGCCAGAGAGTCTCAGAGACATGCTATCAGTATCGATTTCACCATACTTAGGAAGAAGCCCTTCTCTGTTTTTATCAAGATAGGAAAAAGAGAGAATATTACCGTCTATTGAAAGAGACGAGAAAGCGATGCTGGATGGAGTATCAAGGAGGTAGAGTCCACCATTATCTAGATATGCTATCTTCTCCTCCCCTTTACGGGATAGGAGGAAGAATACACCCTTATCATTTGAAGTAAACTCATGGACTGTTACGTCTCTACCTAGTTCTACTTCCTTTTCTACTTCTCCGTTCTCATTAATAACTGTTAAATACGTTATTCTATCGATAGAGGAAGCAAGGATGATAGACGAGGAGGAGAAAGTACCGTCATAGTATCCATCATATTTTTTTATCCTCTTACCGTTTTTATCATAGAGAGCGACGTAACTGACTGTTTCTGAAACATATGGAAGAAGAAACACACCATCTTTATTTATGCTTAAATCAGAGGAGGAAGAGTAAAAAGAGAACACTTTCTCTTCTTTGTCTTCCACTCTTATCAATGCTTCCTTTGATGAAGCGAGGGCAAAAAGAGAACCATCGTAGAGCGTGAGATCAGAGTAGCTTCTGCTTTCTTCAGTGATTATTTCCGGCTCAATAATAACAGAGGGAACCTTTATTTCACTCCAGAATCTATTCCAATCCTTCCATAGGGTATTTGAAAAGAGAGAGGAGTAACCATTCTGAGGAAATGAGAAGAAGGACTTAGAGATCTTTAAGTAGTACGAGGCTACATCTCTTTCGCCATAACGCTCACCCATCCACTCTGTAAAGGCTCCTCCATAGAGATACCACATATTACCTCCAGGCATTATGTCTCTGCCACCGGAAGCGTCCATATATGATATATCTTTATTCTCAAGACGGGCTTGAATAAGAGGCGTATAAAAGAAAGGATCATTTAACCTACCACCACCATCCCTGGACTCTGTAAAGACTGAGATTCCTTCCTGCATAAATAACAGCATATGCAAGTTTACACTTATATTCGCCCAATCTCCGAATATGGAGGTCATCACTTCTCCCATTCCATCTTTAAAAGAAAAAGTGAAAGCATGAGTCAGCTCATGGAGAAAGGTCATATAGAAGGTGTTTTCTGTGTTATCGAGAGTGGTAGAGACGGGAGCGTCATATACTACGATTCTATTATAAGGGAAGGAAGTGAAGTATGCGTTGTAATCCTTCTCGTCCGGTTCAATATATATCGGAAGATAGAGTTTCGGGTCCTCTCTGAAAAACTCGACCAGTTCTGAATAAGCGTCTTCTACAAAACTATATATCTCTTTCGCTGCATTTTCTGTTCTTTCGTCGTATATGATCTTAAAGTGTTGTGTCTCAACAACCTCCTTACCTGCCAGAGACACTGAAAGAAGTGAAAAACCAAGAATTATGACTGAAAGTACTCTTTTTAAACGCTTATCCATTCTTTGATTATCAGACTATACAGAAAAAAGTACACCCTTAGCTTTGAATTTCTTTTCCATAGTGGTATCTTTTCTCTCATGATATTCGATTCACACTTCCATATTACATCAATGAATTCCCGTGGCTTAGATACAACCCTGCCTTCTTCCTTCTTTGGCTTAGAGTGCGGAACAGAGCCAGGAGACGCAGAAGAGAGAATAAAACTAATAGGAAAGCGACTTGATGTAATGATGAGTATGGGCGCCGGCCCCTGGATGCTTGAGAAAGAAGAGAACATCGAAACTATCATCGAGAACCTAAAAAAAGACATAGATAGATTTGGCGCCGACGCCATAGGTGAGTGTGGCTTCGACAAGCATTGGAACTACGGTACCATAGAGAAACAGAGAGAACTCTTTATAAGAGAAATCATGGTCTCCAAAGAGCTGAACCTGGCTCTTATAGTACACTCCAGAGACGCTGACGAAGAGCTTTTGTCTCTCTCTTCTTACTTTGATGATAGAACTATCATGCACTCATTCTCTTCTGGTCCAGAGACAACAAAGAAGATTCTAGATAGTGGCGCATATATCTCTTTTTCCGGGAATATCACATATAAAGCAAATGAACATATAAGAGAGAGTGCAAAGTATTGCCCTGTAGAAAAGATTCTATTTGAGACCGACTCTCCCTATCTCTCTCCTGTCCCTATGCGTGGTAAGCCCAATACTCCTATGAACACTGAGTATACTTTAGCGTTTATCGCAGAGCTGAAGGGAGTTGACAAAGAAGAGCTGAAAGAGAGGGTAAAGGAAAACTTTATTTCAGTTCTCAAGCACAGTGAAAGTGTAGTCAAGAGAGACATCGTCGCCTTTTAAAGCGCTCTTTATGATCTTGTTCCAATCTGGAGTGATTGCTATAACTCTCTCGATGCTTACTGCAGAGGCGGCAGAAACGGGATCCATTACGACTTTTGCTTTCGTCACAAGCCACGCCTCCCTACTCTCTTCAGCGCTATAAACAATCACACCCCATAAAGAGTCCATTACTCCAACTATCTCGTCTTTATTAACAACCGACACTCTATCGTAGTAAGGGATAGGAACAAGATTGGGATAAGTGGCAGAGAGAGATAACGCCATTTCTTCCGCTTCTCCATCGTTCTCGTTATACAGGAACCCAATAGTCCTATTAGAATTGGAGTCTAAAAATGATTTATACATATCGTTTTTCGAGAACGATATGGATACATCAGCCTTTGAGTCCCCCCTTCCCCACTGGAGCGTAGGGATATCAGTATCAGGAACACTGGAAAGAGGAGAATAAACAATTAAAGAGGGCTTCTTTATTTTCGATAATACTCCTCCCTCCTTTCCTACAAGAAACGAAAAAGAAGAGGAAGGATGAGAAAGGCGCTTTGAATAAAGCGACGGCAACTCAGGCTCCCTATACTCTACATATGGAGTCAGGAAGAAATATAAAAGAGAAATGGCTAACAAGGCCAAAATAATCAAAAATACAAGAGTCTTCTTCTTTTTCATCGCTCAAATTCTATTCTAAGAAAAGATTTGGGGCAATGGAAGATTTAAAGGCGCTCTAACATTGACCTATGAGCATTAAATCGGTAAATTAATAGCGGTTTCACATTTAGGAGGCTTATTATATGACAAGCTACAAAGAACTTGGACTGGTAAACACAAGAGATATGTTTGCCAAGGCAGTCAAGGGTGGATACGCCATCGGTGCATTCAACTTCAACAATATGGAACAGATGCAGGCAATCGTTCAGGCTTGTGTCGAAACAAAGAGCCCTGTTATTCTTCAGGTATCCAGAGGCGCCAGAGATTATGCAAACATCAATCTTCTCAGAAATATGGCTAGAGGCGTCGTAGAGTATGCTCACGAACTTGGTTGTGATATCCCAATCGTTCTCCATCTCGATCATGGTGATTCCTTCGAAACATGTAAAGATTGTATCGACAACGGTTTCTCTTCTGTTATGATCGACGGATCTTCTCTTCCTTATGATGAAAACGTTGCTCTCACAAAGAAGGTTGTAGAGTATGCTCATCAGTTCGACGTTACAGTTGAAGGAGAACTTGGTGTTCTTGCAGGTATCGAAGATGAAGTAAGCTCAGCTGTTTCTCACTACACAAAGCCAGAAGAAGTCGAGGACTTCGTTTCTAAGACAGGTGTAGACTCACTTGCCATCAGTGTTGGAACAAGCCATGGTGCTTATAAGTTCACACCGGAGCAGTGCACAAGAAACGCTGAAGGAATTCTCGTTCCACCAGAGTTAAGATTCGACATCCTCGCAGAAGTCGAGAAGAGACTCCCTGGCTTCCCAATCGTTCTCCATGGTTCTTCTTCTGTTCCTCAGGAATATGTAAAGATGATCAACGAGTATGGTGGAAAGCTTAAGGACAGCGTAGGTATCCCTGAGGATCAGCTCAGAAAGGCTGCAAAGTCTGCTGTATGTAAGATCAACATCGACTCCGATGGTAGACTTGCAATGACAGGAACAATCCGCAAGGTTCTTGCTGAGAAGCCAAGCGAATTCGACCCAAGAAAGTACCTCGGACCAGCTAGAGAAGCTCTCAAGAAGATGTATATGCACAAAAACATCGATGTTCTTGGTTCAGCTGGACACGCTCTCGACTGATAGCGTCGACTTCCTCTCTAAGGCTCCTTCGGGGGCCTATTTTTATGCATTCATCAGAACTTACTTTTAATATGCCAAGACTAAACAAATTAAGCTTAAAAGCTACAATACTCTCTATGTACATCCAGTATTGAATAAAGAATGTAAACGATGGATCTTTTTTAGTGGGAGATTTTTATGCTGGTCCTTAAAGTCATTCTGCCAAGAATTATAAAATACGATAAAAACTTCTTAATTTGTCAAAAAAATATATCTATCATGTCATTTATACCATATAACTCATTTGACACCATCTAATTGTTGGTGATATCCTTTTCCAGTACCTATGTACAAAAGAAACTTTATCGAATATCAGCATTTTGCCTAAAGGAGTTTAATGGCTACAAAAGATTTGAGAATCAACCGCCAGATCAGAAGCAGAGAAGTATTTCTGATCGATGAAAACGGCGAACAGAAAGGCGTAATGAACACTTATGATGCGTTCAGATTGGCTGAAGAAGCCGGACTAGATTTGGTGGAGGTATCTCCAATGGCTAATCCACCTGTATGCAAGATTCTCGACTTCGGCAAATATAGATACGAGATGGAGAAGAAGCAGAAGGAAGCCAAGAAGAACCAGACTGTCACCAAGCTCAAGGAAGTCAGAATGCAGTCAAAGATTGCAGACAACGACATCAATACAAAGAGCAAGGCTATTTCTGAATTCCTTGGTGAAGGAAACAAGGTAAAAGTCTCTATTAGATTCAAGGGAAGAACAATGACTCACCCTGAGCTTGGAAAAGAAGTATTGGATACAATACTTGTAAAGCTCAGCGACATGGGATGTGCCTTCAACCTTGACAAGAGCGCCTTCATGGAAGGTAAAATGATGAGTATGATGCTATCTCCTGCAAAGAGCTCAAAGCCAAAGGCTCAGAGAGTGCAGGAACAGAAGCCTCAGGCTCAAGATAAAGAGTGAACTCACTCCCGTATGGGAATGACATAACGCAGTTTCCAGGGTTCTTGTTCCTGGCGACGCGAAAGGAGGGCAAATAAAATGCCTAAGATGAAAACAAGAAAGAGTGCTGCAAAGCGCTACAAGGTCACCGGAACTGGCAAGGTCATGATTAAAAAGCAGGGATCACGCCATATTCTCACCAAGAAGAGCTCCAAGAGGAAGATGAACCTCAGACACGCAGGAGTTCTTGCCGATTGTGAAGCAAAGAGAGCAAAAGAAATGCTCCCTTATGCTTAATTAAGGAGGAGAGATTATGCCAAGAGCAGTTGACGGAACCAAAAGAAAGGACAGAAGAAAGAAGATTCTCGAGCAGGCCAAAGGTTACTATGGCCGCAGAAGCACCAACACACGTATTGCAAAAGATGCTGTAGCAAAAGCTGGTCAGTATGCATATCGTGGTAGAAAGGAAAAGAAGCGTGACTTCAGAAAGCTCTGGATTGCAAGAATCAATGCAGCTGTACAGGCTGAGGGTCTTAACTACTCCCAGTTTATGCATGGCCTCAAGCTTGCAAACATCACACTGAACAGAAAGGCACTTTCCAACATGGCTGTTGAAGACAAGGCTGCATTCTCAGCTCTCGTCAAGACTGTCAAAGAGGTATTGGCTTAAGGAGGAGAACGATGGAGGGCATCAAAAAAAGCGAACTCATAGCAGCAAGACTCAAAAGGGCATCAAGTGCAGTAAAAGCACTTAACGCAGAAATTGATGAGCTGAAGCAGAGGCTTTCTCTTGTGGAGATCCATAACGAAGAGCTTCAGGATCTTATCGACAGGATAGGAGAGAGTGCCGCTCAGATTGCTTCTTCCATCGACAAGTCTATGGAAGGACTTGGAACAGAAGAATTTGTATTCAACGAAGACGAATCTAACGAAATCGCTTCTGCTGAAGAGTTCTCTGCATCCGGTTCTGTAGACGACGACTTCGACTTCTAAAATTGTCCTAGTTAGTAATTGGAGACTGAAAGGTCTCCATTTTTTATTTCTCAAGAAAAAATAAAAAATGACTACACAAAGGAGCTTAGTCCATATACAATCAGATTAACCTATAGAAAGCAATCAAGCACCTCTTGGCTCAAACCTATATATTCGGGGCCTGGGATAGCTTCTGCCTGCATTGCACCCGCCCTTTGGGTAAAACAGGGTACAGAACGCAAGCGAACAAGGGCCCCATCCTTGAACCTATGTTCAAGAGTCGACGATTAGCTTTTTCTATAGGATTTTTTTTATTTTAGTCTTATATTTATGCTGATTATGACAACTAACGAAAATATTAAATTTATCAAGCTGCCTGAAAACTTTAAGGCTGATTTAGGTTCATTCACCATCGACCCTTCCATCGAGCTTCCTATTCTCCTTGGAGAAGGAAGAGATAAAGTTGAAGACAAAGACCTCACGGTAGAGAATATCGTAGCAGGAATGATCAGCGTCATCGCCCATCATCCTGATAACCCAAACTTCTCATACTATAAGTCCTTCGTCCTTGCTTCAGACCCACATATTGTAGAAAAACTGAATCAGGCTGCAATTGCAAAGGAACAGAGAAAAGAGTTTGAATTTGCAGAAGAACTCTTCTTGGCTGTCTATCACCTTCTGCCTCAGAATGCATCCTGCGTCAATCTGGCCACTCTCTACTCCTATCTTGCCGTTGAAGCTAGAAGCAAGGGGGAAGATGAGAAAGTTTGGATAAAAAAAGTCAGATCCACTCTTGAAGATGGCATAGAAAGATTTGGGGAAGACGAGATGATCCTTTCAGAGCTCTCTTCTTTCGAAGCTTATATGGGAAATCTTGAAGAAGCGAAAGAATATGGTGAAAGATACATGGAAGTAGCTGAAGAGAGCGAGAGAAAGGAAGAAGTAAGAAAAATGCTTAAGGAGATTGCATTTAAGCTTGAGAACAGCGAAGCAATTTCAGAAGCATATGACTTCATCACCCTCGGAGAACCAGACAAAGCTCTTCCTATCATAGACAAATTCCTATCCGCAAACCCTTCTATTTGGAATGGATACTTCCTCAAAGGCTGGGCTTTGAGAATAAGAAAAGACTACGACGAAGCCAAGGAGTGCTTCTTAGAGTGTATTAAGCTTGGAGAAAGCAATAGCGAAATATATAACGAACTTTCAATCTGCGAACTTGAAGGCGGAAATAAAGAGCTGGCGAAAGCTTATCTTGAAACAGCCTGCGACCTAGATGAAAGTAATCTTACAACCACTACGAACCTAGCATATTTGTACCTTGCTGACGGTGAGTTTGACGAAGCCAGGGAGTACCTGGAGAGAGCAAGATTCTTGGCAAAGGACGACAAGTTCGTAAAAGGCCTTATTGAAGAGTATGAAAAAGCTACAGGCGAAAAGATTGGTGATATAATTCACGAAGAGTATGTGAAAAACACAGAAAACCATGACAACGAAGAATATCCAGGCTCTTCTTTCCAGGAGGACTTCAGAAAGTTCGCTCTCTCAGTAGAGGAAGACTTCAACTTTGAAGACGAAGATGACGAGTGTTCCTGCAGCTGTGGACACTGTCATGATGATAAAGAATGCGAAAATGATGGAGAGTGCTCTTGCCACAACAAAGAGGGACATGAGTGCAAATGCCACCATTAAAGAGGCGATAAAATGACTGTCACTACAAAGACAACAGAAGAAACAGAGAATCTTGGTTTTAAATTCGGCTCCACTCTAAAAAAGGGAGACTGCGTATCACTACGTGGTTCCCTTGGAGCAGGAAAGACTGTACTTGCCAAAGGGATTGCAAGAAGCCTTGGAATAACTGAAGCTGTAGTCTCCCCTACTTTTACTCTGGTCCAGGAATATGACGGCAGGGAAAAACTCTACCACTTGGATATCTATCGCTTAAGCGGCGAAGACGAGTTTGAGTCCATGGGAGGAGAAGAGTTTCTTTATCCTGATGGAATAACACTGATAGAGTGGTCTGAGAAAATAGATTCCATGCTCCCTGACTCTACAATATTTGTAGAGGTAAAGATCAACGAGGATCTATCGAGAACTATAACGATTAAAGGAGACGAAAGATATGAACATTCTTTCTCTTGACACATCAACCCCTGTATTATCTCTTTCCGTAAGGACAAATAGCTCATATGAAGAGAGGAAAATAATCGGAAACTTCTCCCACTCAGAAAACCTTTTGGGTGAAATAAAGTCTATGACGAAGAGAGCTGGAATAGAACTCAAGGATTTTGAACTCTTGATCTGCACCAAGGGCCCAGGTTCCTTTACGGGACTAAGAGTGGGAATGGCGGGACTCAAGGGCATATCTCTTGCGTCCTCCGCTCCCCTTGTCTCTGTCCCTACCCTCTCTGTAATCGATGAGAGCGTAAAGTCACTATGGAAGGGACCAGTGTTAAGCGTAATAGACGCCAAGAAAAAGAAATTCTATTTCCGCCTTAGAGTTGGAGAAGAGATTGTCATCTCAGACCGTGACGGAAACCCTGAAGATGTAATAGAAACATTAAAGAGTCTGAAGGACATTCTTATTACAGGACCCGATGCAGCACTCTTTGCCTCTAAGCTTTCTTCTTTTGAAGACTTAGATATTACAGTGGACCCAGAAGCTCCTAGATGCCTTTCCTACGCTCTTGAAAAGCTTGGGATGGAGAAATATAAGATAGATGGCCCAGACGATATCGGAGAAGGTCCTGTATATATAAGACGAAGCGATGCAGAGGAAATGCTTTTGGCAAAAGCAAGGGAAGCAAAAGGAGAATGAAATGAGAGAAGTTGATATTTTAGTCGTGGGTGCAGGACCTGGAGGAATGAGTGCAGCCCAGTACGCTTCAAGAGCAGGATACTCTACGCTTGTGCTGGATCCCATGGGCCCGGGAGGACAACTTTTATATATCGACGAAATTGAAAACTACCCGGGACTGGGAAAGACCAGCGGTTATATTCTTTCAGAAGCAATGGAGAACCAGTGCAAAGAGTTCGGCGTAGAGATTGAATATGATGAAGTGACGAAAATCGAGAAGAAAGATAATAAATTTCTTGTCACATCCTCATACTCAGAGGTTGAGGCAAAGGCTGTAATACTTGCTACAGGCGCCAGTCACAGACACATTGGAGCCAAAGGCGAAGAAGAGTATAGCGGTAAGGGAGTAAGTTACTGCGCTACATGCGACGGACCATTCTTCAGGGGACAGAAGGTAGTTGTCGTTGGCGGCGGCGATACAGCCCTCACTGATGCTCTCTATCTTTCTAAACTCTGTAAAGAAGTAGTCATAATACATAGGCGAAGTACATTCAGAGCCCAGAAGGCTCTCCAAGAGAAGATTAAGAGTGTATCCAACATCTCTACTCTCATGGAAAAGAACATCTTAGAAATAAAGGGAAACGGCTCTAAAGTCGAATGCGTGGTATTGGACGACGGAAGCGAGATAGAGACTAACGGAGTCTTTGTCTTTGTAGGAACTGTCCCTAACTCAAAAATCGTAGAGGGAATAGTCAAAACTGAAAACGGCTTTGTTTTGACAGATGAGAAGATGAATACATCTCTTCCTGGCCTATATGCTGTGGGAGACGTGAGAAACACATCCTTCAGACAAGTTGTCACAGCAACAGGAGACGGAGCAAAAGCCGCCCACAGTGCAGACGAGTACATTCAGGAAAACAATATATGATGAAAAGACTCATCTTTTGTCTCATATCAATAATTCTCCTCTTACCTCTTTTCTCTCAAGGATTAAAAGAGGAGAACCTATTTGAGATAAAAGATGAAGTATTATCAGAGCGCTCGTATATACCACCTATGCTTACACTCACCTTCGATAGAGAAGACGAGATAACAAAGAGAGAAATACTAAATATCGACACTGATGAAGTTCCATCCTCTCTGATAATGAAGTACTCCTCAATGGATGGGAAAGCCAGCGTAGAGTATAGCTCATCATACCTATATTACTCCCTGGAGTTATTAGAAGACAAAGTGGAACTGAAAGTTACTGAAGAGGGAGTATCATTATTTCTCAACGATAAACTCGTTGGAGGAAAGGCCCTCTCAGAAAACATTCTTCTCTTTGAAGAAGCCTTCTCAAATATAACAGAAATACTCTCTTCTCCAGATAACTTCGAAGTTACAGAAATAAAGAAATACTATGGAGACAACTGGGAGTCTACTCTATATTGGCCAATAGAAGAGAGAAATATTAAAGCTGAGATCAAGTATACAGACTCGAATAACTCTCTTTGGTTTATTTCCGGTCATATTGAAAAAGACAAGATCAAAGATACTTTCTCCCCTCTCAACATCTTCGTTGCTCCTTACTTTGTATTGGAGGACGTCAAGAAGGATGGGGAAGAGAGAGATAGAAGACTTTGGTAGAGTATCCTCAACATAAAAACGTTTTTGATAAGAACAATTCAGCTATTAGAAAACTTTAACTTGCTCCTACCCTTTTAAGGATGGATAATTGAGTCATGAAGATATTAATGGCAACCAGCGAGACAGTGCCATTCTCCAAATCCGGAGGACTGGCGGATGTGGTCGGAGCACTATCAGCAACACTAGCTACAATGGGTCATGAAGTAAGAGTATTCATGCCCATGTATTCGTTTATAGAAAAAGAAGGGTGGCATAAGTCCCTTTCTTTCCTT
Source organism: uncultured Spirochaetales bacterium (assembly GCA_945932505.1). Lineage (GTDB taxonomy): Bacteria > Spirochaetota > Spirochaetia > Sphaerochaetales > Sphaerochaetaceae > Ornithospirochaeta. Next base: position 3,057 of record CAMEQB010000015.1, on the reverse strand, counting down.
ATTCCTATGCTTGGCGGAAACGAGAAGGCTGAGATATTTGAGAAGGAAGAAAGTGGAGTTTTGTATGTAGGACTATCACATCCATATTTTTCTAAGAGACTGGGTATCTATGGCGATACTTCTTTCCAGCCCTATAGCGACAACTGCCCTAGATTCCTTTGCTTTGCAAAAGCTGTGGCATTGTACTTGGCTGCAACAGATTGGAAGGTGGATATAGTGCACTGCCACGATTGGACTACAGGCCTTGTACCACACTACTTGAAGTACTTTAAAGTAGAAGCAAAGACAGTATTTACTATCCATAACCTTGCATATCAGGGAGTGTTCCCTCCATTTGATGCAATAATCTCATCTTCCCGCATTCCTCATAGCGCACTTCGTGGCCCGAAAGCCCATGAAAACATCAATATGATGGCTGCAGGCTTAATAGATTCCGATTTCATTACAACTGTCTCTCCTACATACATGGAAGAGATAAGACAGAGTGATATGGGCTCTGGCCTCGATGATATCTTAAGAAACAGAAAAGAAGTCTCCAGGGGTATCATAAACGGCATAGACTACAATGAGTGGAACCCTGAAACAGACAAAGATCTTATATCCAATTACTCCATAGAGAATATGGAAGGAAAAAAGAAGTGTAAGGAAGAGATTCTAAAAGAGTTCAAAATCCATGGCTATGACGATAAACCTCTCTTTGCAATGATCTCTAGACTTGCTGACCAGAAGGGTTTCGACGAGCTGCTGTTGGAAGGAGAACCTTGTGCTCTTGAAAGAATACTTCGCGCCGATGACTGTGCTGTGACCTTGATCGGAACAGGAGACTCCAAGTATGTTACAAAGCTTAGTCTTTTGATGTCTAAGTATAAGAATCTCTCTGTCAAAATCACTTTCTCAACTCCTCTTTCCCATAAAACAGAAGCAGGAGCAGACTTCTTTTTGATGCCATCCCGCTTTGAGCCTTGCGGACTCAATCAGCTTTACTCCATGAAGTATGGCACCCTCCCTATCGTCCATATGACAGGAGGTCTAAAAGACACTGTAATAGATCTCTCCCAACCAGATGGAACAGGATTCTCCTTCTCTCCTCTCACTCCGGACAAAATCGTTGAGACAGTAGAGAGAGCCAAGGCTTTCTATAATGATAAAGAAAACCTAGAGAGTGCCAGAAAGAGGGCAATGAGCGTCGACTCCACCTGGCGTCAGAGTGCCCAGAAGTATATTGAAGTATACTCATCACTTCTTTAATGCGTCCCCCGCAAAGGGGACTCATTAAATGGGTTTCTTTATCACTACATAAAAGAATCGGGATAATATTTTTCCTCACCTTGTGATTCTGTTAACAAATTGTGAAAATAAACAATTTATGTAGCGGGAATAAAGGAAGTGGTGGTAAACTAAACAAAAAAGAGTTTCTCTTAGTTAGCAAATCTAGGAAAAAGAAAAAACTAAAACTGTTAATTGAAGAAAAGGTGATTAGAATATAGATAAAGGAGAAATCATATGACACTCAACAACAAAAAGGTTGTCGCCATCGTACTCGGAGGCGGAAGGGGAACACGCCTCTATCCATTGACCATGGATAGGTCAAAACCTGCAGTTCCATTTGCAGGAAAATACCGCCTTGTGGACATCCCGATTTCAAACTGTATCAACAGTAACATCAGACAGATTTACGTTTTGACACAGTTTAATAGTGCATCACTCCACAACCACATCGCATCGACATATAACTTCGATGCATTCTCAGGCGGATTCGTAGAAATTCTTGCTGCAGAACAGACATATACTTCTGAGACATGGTACCAGGGAACAGCAGACGCTGTAAGAAAGAATCTGAAGCACTTCAGAGACCAGCAGGCAGACTACTATGTCATCCTCTCAGGTGACCAGCTCTACAGAATGGACTTCAATAAGATGCTTCAGCGCCATATCGAGAGCAAGGCTGTCCTTACAATCGCTGGTAAGCCTATCAGCAGACCTGAAGCAACAGGACTGGGAATCATGGGCTGCGATGAGAACGGTATGATTACAAAGTTCTTCGAGAAGCCAAGTCCAGATGCTGACATCACAGACTACATCGTTCCAGAAGCTACTCTCAAAGATCAGCTTGGAATAAAGAGAACAGAGAAGAATGAATACATCGCATCAATGGGTATCTACATCTTCAACGCTCAGGAAATGGAGCAGGCTCTCAACAACGACAAGACAGACTTTGGTAAGGAAATCATCCCAGACATCATCAAGTCCAAACCAGTATCATCATACCTCTTCGACGGTTATTGGGAAGATATCGGAACAGTAAAGGCCTTCTATGAAGCTAACCTTAACCTCGCTTCCGATAAGCCAAGCTTCAACTTCTATGATGAAGACATGCCGATCTATACACACAGAAGACACCTTCCTGCAACAAAGGCTAACTTCTGTTCACTTTCAAATGCTCTCGCATCAGAAGGTTCTATCATCACCAACGCTACTATCGTCAACTCAATCGTCGGTGTCAGAACATTCATTGAAGCAGGCGCATCCCTCGACGGAGTATACTGCATGGGTGCATCAAGATATGAAAGCGAAGAAGAGAAGGCAGAAAACGCAAAGAACGGCATTCCTAACATTGGTATCGGTCGAGCAACAATCATCAAGAGAGCTATCATCGACCAGAATGCTAGAATCGGATCCAACTGCCGTATCGGTATCGACAACATCAAGAGAGCTGAAGGTGACTTCGAGATGTATTCAGTACATGATGGAATCATCGTCATCAACAAAAATGCCATCATCCCAGATGGTACAGTAATCTAATAAGATTCAATTCTGTTTAAGGTCGTCTGAAAAGGCGGCCTTTTTTGTTGAACAATTATCATCAATATAAGACAATTCCGTTTGAGATGGATAAATGAAATACTTATTCTTCACTGCCATATATCTTCATTACCAATATGGATGGGGATTACTTTATGCTAAAGAAGATGACGGAAAAACATATACAGGTTTCTTCCAAGATAACCAAATACATCAAATCGATTCTGAAAATCACACAGAAGGCACAGATTTCTT
>CAMEQB010000014.1 GCA_945932505.1 uncultured Spirochaetales bacterium | reverse complement strand
ATAATCAGGGTCTCTTTAGTATATATGTCAGTTGATCTTGACTTCGATTCTGCTCCTCTGGGCTCTCTGAGTCTTAGGAAGAGTGATGGAGAGGATGCCGTTCTTGCTCTCGGCCTTGATATTTTCCTCGTCCACGTCATCAGGGAGTGTGAAGGATCTGGAGAATGATGGTCTTGAGATCTCTCTCATGAGGTACTTCCTCTCATCCTTCTTCTCTTCCTTCTCCTCTTCTTCGTTCACCTTCTTCAGGTTCTTGTCTTCAGTCTTGATGGTAAGTACGTGCTTCTCGACGTCGATGGCGATGTCGCCTTCAGCGTATCCTGCGACGTCTGCCTCAACTACATATGAAACAGGTGTCTCATATACATCAACCTGAGGGATGCGTGTGCTGTATGCGCCGTCTCCGAAGAGGTCTGAGAATAATGCGTCGAATCCGTTAAGTGCTGGGTTTGTTCTATTGATATAATATTTCATTTTTTTGTTCTCCTTTGTAGCTTCTCTGCTACATAAACATATATGAAAGGAGTGTGCCAATTTTATGTAAATACATACAATAGAAGGAAATACCATATAGAACTCAAAACCATAAAAGCGAAGGAAAAGGAAAAATTGTCCCATAGGAGGTAGAAATAAGGGGGACAATTTGACCCATGGGGGAGAAAGTGGGGGCAAAGAGTGTCAAAAAGTCCCAATAAGATATTTCTAGAGTAAAAAATGAGTTCAAATCGCTCCAAGAATAGTACAGAATAAAAAGTGAAAATAAGCAGATTGCTTAAAAAAAGGCAATAAAAAAACGGAAAGGGGGGGATTCGAACCCCCGAAGGCTCATCACCTTACACGACTTCCAATCGTGCACCTTCGACCACTCGGACACCTTTCCTTATCGAACTTGGAAATTGTATAACAAAAAACAGCGAAGTGTAAATAGGTACACTTATAGCTTTTCTTTTGCATGCTCCTTAAGGGCCTTGAAAGACTCTTCGCTGATTACGTGTTCCATTCTACAAGCATCAAGTGTGGCTGTTTCCTTATTCACTCCAAGGCTTATAAGCATATCTCTAAGTGTGACATGTTTTTCATATGTTTTATTTGCAATCTCTTCTCCTGGAGGAAGGAGAGATAAAAGCCCCTTCTCATCTACATCAATGAATCCCTCGTTTCTGAGGTTTTTCATAGCTACCGATACACTGGGTTTTGTTATTCCAAGATACTTTGCAACATCAATACTTCTGACTTTACCTTTCTCTTTCCCTATGATGAGTATTGCTTCAAGATAGTCTTCTGCAGATTCCCTGATTACCATGGATTATACCCTCCAATAGAGTAAAGAATACTTCCATTTGCAATAAAGGGCAAATAGAATAAACGAAGTTATTATAGGCAGTTGGAAATAAGAAGATATGCTATATTGAAGGCGACAGCTTTTGCATTGTTGGATGAAGAGAGTTATGAAGAAATATGCAGTGCCTATAGTCATGCTATCTATATTTGAGACAGTAGCTATTTTGTTGTGGAAGGCGAAAGATAACTTGTTCTATCTATTCAACTTCAGCTACATAGGTATTTCTATTTCTCTGGGGCTTTTTCTGTTTATAAAGAAGTATAAGTATGCTAGAAGAGTCGTCCAGCTCCTTGTAGGTTCATATATGCTTATATATCTAGGTGTCATATCTCGAGAAAATATGCAGATCGAAGGGTTTTGGTACTATCTTTTTACTGGAGTGTTTGAGGCCGCCACAATACATTATGCCGTGGCAAAAATCTTCGGGCCGCTTGTTTTTGGTAGAGGTTGGTGTGGTTATGCATGTTGGACTGCAATGGTTTTGGACTTCCTTCCATACAAAACACCCAAGGAGCCAAGGAAAAAGATAGGGTGGATCAGGTATATAACCTTCGCTCTATCCCTTCTCTTTGTTTCTTTTCTTTTTCTTTCCCATGTTGGAGAAATGGAGAAGATAATGTTCTGGGCTTTTCTTGTAGGCAATGCCCTTTATTACACTGTCGGCATTGTAATGGCATTTGTTCTTAAAGATAACAGGGCTTTCTGTAAGTATATATGCCCTGTTACTGTTTTTATGAAGCCTATGTCCTACTTCTCACTGTTAAGAGTGAAATGTGATAAAGATAAATGCATTTCCTGTGGAAAGTGCAAGAGAGTGTGTCCTATGAATGTGGATGTTACCGACAACTCAAGAAAAAGGGAAAACGGAACTGAATGCATTCTATGTATGGAGTGTGTCAAAAACTGTCCGAAGGGAGCCTTATAGACAAATAAAAAAACGGAAAGAGGGGGATTCGAACCCCCGAAGGGTTGCCCCTTGCTTGATTTCGAATCAAGTGTCTTCGACCTCTCGGCCATCTTTCCGTATACTAGAGTATGTTATAGCTTTAGGTATCTTTTCTCAAGTATCGCTTATTTGTTCTTCATTTGTCTAAGAAACATTAAGATGGCTAATAGTGTGACAGCAAGAGTGTAGATGCCTACAACTAGAATATGTATCCCGATTCCTTCATAGTTTCCTGAGAATAATGCCCTCTCCATTTCCACTGCGTGGATAAAAGGAAGAGCGTTTGCAACAGCCTTGAATACTCCTCCCACAAGAGAAATGTCAAACCAGACGCCACTGAGCCAAGCTGAAAGGTTTGTCAGTAGTGCTCCACAGATTCCTCCTACTTGCTTTGAAGAAAGAGAGCTGCCACATAATACTCCGAAAGATATGAAGAAAAGTGACACAAGAATATTTCCGACCAGGGCCATAATAACTCCTACAGAAGGCTTCAGGCCGAAAGGAATTGCCACTATGTAGCAGATTATGCTTTGAAGTATTGAAATAGGAATCAGAGGAAGAATGTATCCGATTATAAAATCGAAACTATTAAGAGGAGTAGTATAGAGTCTGGAGAGTAGGGCTGACTCTCTGTCTTTCGATACTATCACAGCAGCAAAGAGAGACATAAAAGATAGGCCGAATACTGTTATTCCAGGAGTCAGATTTTCGATTTCAAAGAGTGATACCGGTATATTCTTTTGTATTGTCGATAACAGTAGAATAAGGATGAGAGGGAACCCCAAGCCGAAGAATAGATTGATGGGATCTCTTAGTATTTCTTTTGCTGTTCTGGTGGAAAGAGCAAGTGATTTCATTATTTAGCCTCCTTGATCATCTTTATGAAAGCATCTTCTATTCTTTCTGCACCTGTTTTCTCTTTCATTTCTTTTACAGTGCCTGTAAAGAGAAGACGACCGTTCTTCATTACCCCTAACCTGTCGCTTAAGGCCTCGGCTTCTTCCATGTAATGAGTGGTGAGTACTATTGTTGTTTTGCCTTTTAAGCTCTCGATCAGGTCCCATAACTCGCTTCTAGCAATTACATCCAAGCCCAGTGTTGGTTCGTCGAGGAATAAGACTTTAGGTTCAGAAACCAAAGCCATAGCTATGCTTAGTCTACGCTGCCAACCCCCGCTGAGCTTTCCAGCTTTCCTATTCATGACGCTTTCAAGGTCCAAGGCCTTTGAGAGTTCTTCGATTTTTTCTTTTGCCTTGTCTTTCTTTAAGCCATGGACATCACACATAAGAGTGAGGTTTTCTTTGACACTCAAACTAGGAGCTACAGCAGTCTCCTGAGGAGAGACTCCGATTCTCTCTTTGACGAGATTTGGAGATGAGATGATGCTTTCTCCCGATACTACAGCATCTCCTTTTGTAGGGAGTGTGAGAGTGGAGAGCATTTTTATAGTAGTTGTCTTTCCGGCTCCATTTACACCCAGAAGAGAGAAGAGCTCTCCATTCCTTATTTCTAGGTTCAGGTCATCTACCGCAGTTATTTCTTTATATTTCTTTGTAAGGCCAGTTGTCTTTATTGCGTATTCCATTGGATCCTCCACATAAATGGTACTTTTTCATTTATGTAGAGTTCCATTTACAATTCTTTACATAACTGCCACGTTTTTTGACATTATTCTTCTTTGTATGAGGGAAGTGTTACTATGAAAGAGCTTCCTTTTCCCTCTTCGCTCTTTACTTCTATCTCTCCATTGAAAATTGATACCACTCTCTTCACCATTGATAGTCCCAGTCCATTTCCTTCATGTTTTTGTTGAGTATCGCCTTGATAAAACTTATCCCATATATGGCGCATTGTTTCTTCGTTCATACCACATCCTGTATCTGAGACAATCAACATAGATTTATTGCCATAAAGCTTTAGAGTTACTCTGACTTCTCCATCCTGCGGAGTGAACTTGAAAGCATTGGAAAAGAGATTATTCCAAATAAGAACCATTAAGTCCCGATCTCCTTTCGTCATTATTCCTTGTTCTATTTCTGTAGAGAGATTTATGTTCTTCTTTGTCCAAACGTCCTCAAAAGAGAGAAGAGAGGAGCATATTTCTTCAGATAAATCAAACTCCACGCTATGAGGATAGATAGTTTGGTTTTCTATCCTATTCAGTCGAAGTATATCGGATACCAAACCAGCTAGTTTCCTACTTTGTTCTCCAACGATTAAGGCGTATTCCTGTCTCTTCTCCTCTTCAAGAAATGGAGAAGACAAAAGCATAGAGTAGTTTTGGATTACAGCTAGAGGTGTCTTGATTTCATGGGAGACACTGGCTATGAAGTCATCTCTAAGCATTTCGACTCCTCCCAGCTCTATGGCCAGTCTATTAACGTCCATAGCAATGTCATCAAAAATATTAATATTTGATGTTCGTTTATGTATTTTTGTTACTCTTGCAGAGTAATCGCCATTTGTAAGGGAAGTAAGGCACTTTTGAATCTTTTTCGCTGGTATATATACTGTGATCTTTCGTCTTGTATAGTCTACCAGAGTAAAGAACAGGGCAATAAAGAGAACATTTGCAAAAGTCAGGATTGATGATTTTTTGAGTTCTACTTTCGTAAACTCATATCCGAGAGAGTCCATTAATAGCTTCATATATAGAATGACACTGCAGGTTGTAACAAAGCTTGTTAGGAGAAAAAAGATAATGTAGCTTCTTGCAGCATATAATAGTCGTTTGATTTTCATTTGATGATCACCTTATAACCAAGTCCATGTACTGTTACTATTTCAAAAGATGTACACTTTTCTAACTTGCTTCTTAGCTTCGTCATATAGACGTCTATGGCTCTGGGAGACGACGATGAATCCCAGTCCCAGAGTTTATCTAGGAGGGCGGAACGACTGAATGTTTTCCTCGGGTTGGAAAGAAGGGTAAAGAGGATTTCAAATTCTCTCTTTGTAAGCTGTATTTCTTCTCCCTGCCAAAAAGCAGAGTATTCATCTTTATTAAGTATAAAGTCACCTACAGTAATCTTACTTTTCTCTTCCATTCCAGAGCGTTTCAATAATGCTCCGATTCTAAGGTTCAGTTCATCTAGATTTACTGGTTTTACCATATAGTCGTCTATTCCTATTTTGTAACCCTTGGTCTTGGAGTTGATGTCATCCAGTGCAGTCATAAATAAAATAGGAATAGTGGTGTTGAAACTACGAACAGTTTCTGCAAACTCAAAGCCATTCATAGTGTTCATCATTACATCAGAAATAATGATGTCGTATTTGTTGTTTTCTAAGCTTTCTATTGCTTCTTCTGCATTAAGAAACCCAATAGGTTCATGGTTCTTTAATGATAGAAAAGTACATACAGACTTATTCAGATCTTTGTCATCTTCCAATACTAATATCTTCGCCATATGGCTATTGTAAGTGATAAATGTTTCTATTTCTTTTCTGCAGTGTATGAAAAATAGCTCTTAAGACCAAAATCTCAAGAGCTATAAGTAATCAATAGTAGAATTCTACTCCTACTATCGGTGTGACGAAGAATCTGGAGTTTGCCGTAATACTTGGATCATCGAATGGTATAGATACAAAGTTGTTGCCAAGCTTTACTCCGACTCCAAGTCCAAATCTCTCTGTTACTCTCCATTCTCCTCCGAAATATGAACCTATGCCAAAAGCACAATGATCCATTGTACTTTCTCCACTTAAGCCGACAGAAGCAATGATAGAAACTCCTGTGCCAGAAAAAGAATAAGAGTATGATGGGCCAACGATTAAGCCTACTTCCCAATCCGAGAAATCTTTTACGTTGAAAACGCTTTCGACTCCTAGATAGAATCCAAGGGAAGAATCGAAATATCCTGTAGTGTCACTGGAAATACCGATTTTGTTGCCTTCTTCATAAGTGTAAGCGAATGAAACCGAAGTGCTTCCCTCATAAGCGAACAGTGCGGTTACCATAACGATGCTGATAAGTAGAATAGCTAGTACTCTTTTCATCTTTATACCTCTTTGTTTAGTTTGTTTCCAATTTGTCAGCCAGTCTCAGGATCTCTTGTGAGTATTTTTTCTTTCTCATGTCCAAGAACTTTTTGTATATGGGATAATTGATGCCGCAGATCGCCAGCCCTAGTATCCCGACTATGATTCCAAGAGTGAATGATGAGTTTATTCCAAAGATTGCTCCTATATCCGTCATGATCAACGACATGCCGAACCCTAGGATAAGTGTTCCCACAACTCCACAGGTGTATGCTTGAATCAAAGGAGGAAGTTTTATCTTTCTATCTAGAGAGACAAGTGCATCGAATTCTGTGCTTGTTTTCTCTGTGTATTCGCTTTTGATCTTGTTGACTAAATAGCTCTGAAGATCTTTGTCCATTTTCTTCTCCTTATGGTAGCTGTAGATTAAGGGGAAAATGTTTTAAAAATTGTTCTGAAATGTTTCTGTTTTGTTTATTTGTGAAATATTTCTGAAACAATATGGTGGTAATATGGAAGCATGAAAGAGAGGGCAGGGAGAATAATTAAGAAAGCAATAATGGTACATCCATTACTTCTTGTATTGTTTGTCATTTTATCTGCCTCATCTCTATTTTGTATTTTCTATTTCTCTTTAGAAGAGAATATTGTCTCTTACTTTTGTTATGTATTCTCTTTTTATACACTCTCTATCTTTGTCATAAGAGTTGTGTCTGTAATAAGGAGAATCGATATAAAAGAGGAAAAGAAGAGGCTCTCAAGAAAAAACAAAGTGCTGGAGAGATATTTCTCTGACCAAAAGTTTCACTTCTTTCTTCTCTTTTCTGTCTCTATTCCAGTCAACATACTCTATGCATTAATAAAGACTATTTATGGGGTTGTAATAAACTCTCATTGGATTATTGAGAATGGTATATATTACATTCTTCTTACTTTGATGAGGCTTATTGTAATAGAGGGGGCGAAGAAAGGAGGAAAGAAAGAGTTTGTGGCAACACGTATCTCTTCCTTTATTCTTTCTCTTTCTTCTGCATTGTATCTATTTATGGTGTTGGAGATGTATTACAACGCCTCAGCCCCCAGTTATCCAGGGTTTGTAGTTTATGCCGCTGCATTATATTCCTTTATTAAGGTGGGGACTGCAATAAAGGGGTATATCAGCACAAGAAAGATCAAGACCCCAGCCATAAAAGTGGCAAACGCAATAAAGATATCACACGCATTCGTCTCTTTAATCTTCCTTGAAAGCGGCATGTTGAATATCTTTGGAAACGGAGGAAAGGACGAGAGAATTCTGCTTTTGGTCTCAGGTATGGTTGTGGCTGTATTCTTGCTTTTTTCTGGCGTGGAGGTTTGTAGAAATCTAAAAGATGTTACATCTTCCATATCGATGGAGACGAAGAAGAAATAGCAGAGGCTCCGGCGTTAAGGGCTGAAAGTATTTCTTCTCTGCTATTGATCAACCCTCCTGCAACAATAGGAATATTGTAGGAGGATAACTCTGATATCACGCGAAAAATCAGGCCAGGCATCACTTCCAAGAAGTCAGGCTTGAAAGATGTAAGGTGAGATATGGTAGTGGAGAGCGCCATAGAGTCAACGATGAAGCTTCTTTCCCCTGCAATGAGACCTAATTCCTTAGCTCTTTTTACTAGGTTTGTCTTGGTCGAGATAATACCGTCAGCCTTAGTGCTTGTTGCTATATAGTCCACGGCAACTTCCTTTGAAGAGAGGCCTGTTATTAAGTCGACGTGGACAATTACCGTTTTCCCTTTGGACTTCAATCTCTCTACAATTCCAGGAAGAGTAAGGATTGTTCCATACAAAACAAACACCACATCGATATCGCACTTCTCAGCTTCAAGGAGGAGCTTATCGTTGTTGATAGCTGCAATAATCGGGTTTGCTTTGAAAATATCTTCTTTCACGCTTTCTTCCTTACTTCTCTAGTTGCAATTACATCTACACCTGTATCGCAAATATTACTAATAATGATTTTCCCGATTTCTATGGGAGCGTCAACGGTTTTTTCTCTTATTGTTTCAGAAGCCTTAATGATCATATCTTTTGGAATAGGAGCGGATGTCTTTACAGAGCACATCTTATCTACTCCATCTCTCACTCTCACCGATTGAGTAAGAATTCTCTTTGGAGCTGTCACTTCTTCCTTTGCATATCTTTCACCATTAAGACATGTATTTCCTTTGACGTTGATCTCATCTCCATTCTTTTCTACTGTCATAAGGCATCCAAGAGGACACCCGATACAAGTCAATTCAAATCTTTCCATGTTAGTCCTCCGTACCTACTTCAATAGACTCTATAATTTCGTATTTCTCCAGAATACGTTTTGGGATTATCAAAGTCTCCATCTCTCCCGGAGCCATTATTCTCTTTTTCTTTGATATTACTTCCTCTCCATTTACCCTTACTGTAATCTTTCCGTCCTTCTTGACATTTGAAACACGGAATCTGATAGTCGTATCTTCTTTGGTATCTTCATCGATCATTTCAGGAACTGTGTATCTGGCGAGTCCAAAAACAGAAACTGGGATTTTCTTTTTGCTTGGTTTTCTATCAGAGAGAGCATAGAGGGCAGCGCTTTCTCCCGCTTTCTCTGCTTCGTTTGATACATAATCTACCAGGTCATGGACATGAAGAACGTTGCCACAGGCAAAGATGCCATCACTATCTGTCTGGAAACTGTTGTCAACAATCGGGCCTCCTGTAACAGGAGAAAGAGTTATTCCGGCTTTTCGAGAGAGCTCGTTTTCAGGAAGTAATCCTACTGATAACAAGAGGGTATCTGCATCATAAGTGATCTCTGTCCCTGGAATAGGCTTACGTTTTTCATCGACAGCAGAGACTGTTATTCTCTCGACTCTCTTTCTTCCTTCTATCTTTGTAACAGTGTGAGAGAGGAGAAGAGGGATAGAGAAGTCATCGAGGCATTGGACGATATTTCGCTTGAGGCCAGAAGAGTAGGGCATCAGCTCTACAACAGCCAATACCTTGGCGCCTTCCAGAGTCATTCGTCTTGCCATGATAAGCCCTATATCTCCAGAGCCAAGTATTACGACTCTCTTTCCAGGCATTTTGCCCTCAATATTTGTCAGGTACTGGGCAGTTCCTGCACTAAAGATGCCCGAAGGCCTATCTCCAGGGATATTCAAGGCACCTCTTGGTCTCTCCCTGCATCCCATAGCTAGTACTATGGCTTTTGTTTCAATAGTCCTTACTCCTTCCTCTTCGTTTATGTATGTGACAGAGTGGGGCGAAATTGATAGTACAGTAGTATTAAGAAGAAAAGGTATTTCCTCCTTCTCTACCATCTTTATATATCTATAGGCATACTCAGGTCCTGTCAGCTCTTCTTTGAATGTATGGAGTCCAAAGCCGTTATGTATGCACTGATTTAATATGCCGCCAAGCTTTTCAGATCTTTCAATGATGAGGATGTTGCTGCATCCTTTTTTCTTTGCACCCAATGCAGCAGAGAGTCCTGCGGGGCCTCCTCCGATTATTACTACGTCATACATATTATTTATCCTCCATAGTTATGTTGGAGCCTAGTGAGTTCTTGTTTATTTCATCAAAAGGAATAGATGCATATTTCTCAATAAGTTCCATTACTTTAGGAGAACAGAAGCCTCCCTGGCACCTTCCCATTCCAGCTCTCACTCTTCTCTTTATTCCGTCAAGGCTTCTTGCACCCAAGGGCCTTGTGATGGCATCGATGATCTCTCCCTCGCTTATTTCTTCACATCTGCAGACAATCTTGCCATATGTAGGATTAGCCTTAATAAGCTTGTTTCTCTCGTCGATGCTCATTTCTCTTGGTCTTGGAGGAGCCTTCCTTTCAAGAATTGGATTCTCTTTTTTGTTTTTTTCTAGTCTATCCGCAACCATCTTTGCTACCATCTCTCCGATAGCGAGGGATGAACTGAGTCCAGGACTCTCGATTCCTGCAGCGTTAAAGAAACCTGGAGCATCTTCAGCTTCGCCCACGATGAAGTCTCCTGAATCTTCATGAGCTCTTATGCCCGAAAAAGATGTAATAACCTTTCTAAATGGAATATAAGGGGAAGTCTTTAATGCTTCCTTTGAGATGTAATCAAGGTCAAAGGCGGTAGTTGAAGTGTCATCTTTATCTGGGATAGATACACTATTTGGACCTATCATCAAGTTGCCATGTACAGTAGGTGTGACAAGAACGCCTTTTCCCTTGGAAGAGGGAAGCTGGAAAATGGTGGAGTTGAACATGCCCTTTGTCTCGTTATCGAAGAGCATGTAGGATCCTCTCCTGGCTGTAATGTGTATTTTCTTTTCCGATACCATATTATTGATGGCGTCTCCATATACTCCAGCTGCATTTATTACCGTTCTGGTTGTAATGGAGGAGGATGTGTCTGTTATGACTCTATATCCGCCATCAATTCTTTCAATGTTTTCGACTTTAGTGTTGAACTTGAACTCAGCACCATTCTCATAAGCGTTCTCGGCAAGAGCCTGTGTCAGAGAGAAGGGGCAAACAATTGCGCTTGATTTCAGATAGAGACACTTTGTTACATTCTCTGAAAGGTTGGGCTCGATTTTTCTTGCTTCGTCTCCAGAGAGGATTTCCATATCCTCTACGCCATTTTTTATTCCTCTTTCATAGAGCTCGTCTATCTTGTAATCATCGTCAGGAGAGAAAGAGACTACCATTGCACCGTTGACTTTGTAATCGAAGTGGAGTTTCTCACTCTCTTCTCTGATCATCTTCGCTCCCTTTACATTCAGCTTTGCTTTAAGGGTGTCTGGCTCAGGATCATAGCCAGCATGGACTATTCCGCTGTTTGCCTTTGTGGTTCCTGAAGATATGTCTTCCTCTTTTTCCACTAAAAGAGTCTTCATGTCATACAAAGAAAGGTATCTGACAATAGCAGATCCTATAACTCCTCCGCCGATGACCACTGCATCATAGTCCATGTTTTTCCTCCAAAAAAAATGGCAAAGTCCATCCCTCTGGTAATAAAAGGGCTGAACTTTGCTCTATATCTCTGAGTTCTTATTCTTTTTTTATCCGCCCTAATTTTAGTAACGAAAGCGTAATATTGTAAAGAAAAAAATGGCAACTATCGTTAACAGGAATGTCAAAATAAACGAGAAGATGAATATTGTATGGTGTGGTACCTTAACAAGTTTATATTAGTCAATAAATTATTAAGAAAATAGAAACGACTATGAAGTTTAGGTAAGTATTAAATATTAGACTTTTTCCATTGCTTTTTTCATCTATTTTCGGTCAGGTTGGTTTCTATTTATATATCTTCTTGCTGTTACTGAAATTAGATAAAATATATCTTCTTTTATCACTTTTTACTTATTTTATAAATTGATAAAAGTTATTAAAAATAGCGTTTTTTTCTTGCTTTTTATCAGCTTTGGTATAGACTTTATTTAGAAAGTGAAAAAAGTATGAAGAAGCATCTCCTTTATATCAACCTTGATGGTTTTGCATATTATTTGTACTCCAATAACCCTGATAGATTCCCCCATCTCAGGGCATTGGCTTCTTCTTCTACTTTTTTTGCTTCCTGTTATTCATCGATTCCGTCAATAACTGTGCCTATGCAGGTTGGAATTGTTACAGGTAAAAAATGTGGTGAAACTGGAAACTGCTATCAGTATTTTGATAAAGGTACTAGGTCAATCGTAAAGACAGGAAGACTCAATAAATCAAAAACAGTTGCCCAGTTGTTGGCTGAGAATGGCTATAGGGTTCTCTCTATTCAACAATTTGCAGTTGAGGACCATGGATGCACAGCATTTGATGAGGATCATTTATACATTCAGCCGGGAGGAGATGCCGTAAATAGATTTAAGATACTTCAAGATTATTATGAGTCTTTGTCTCTTCCTGGACACAGTTTTGATTCTCTCCATGATATGGTTCTCTTTTATGCTGATGATTTGGATAGTGCAGGACATAACTACAAGGAGCATCAAAATACTGAAGAAGAAAGAGTGGAAAATGTCAGAAGAAAACTGGATGTAATAGATAGAGAATTAGGAAAGACTCTGAATATAATCGATAAAAAGGGATTAATGGACAGTATTACGATACTGTTGACTGCAGATCACGGCATGGTGTCCTATACTACACCTTCTTTGTTGCCGATTCTTGTTGATGATCTATCTAAAAAAACTGGATATAAAGTGTCGTCGGATATTACAGATTCTCCAGACATATTTCTTCTTCCCACGACAATAGAGTGTCAAGGATATATTCTCAACGATATAGTTGAAGAAGAGAAAGTGTTGTCAGCTCTAAAGCAACTGGAATATGTAGAAGTTGTGTTATCAAAAAAAGATCTTGAAAAAGAGGGTGTTCTTGATTCCTTCGGAGACTTCCTTATATCTCCGGTAAAAGGAGCGGCATTCTATATTGGATTAGATCAAATACCAGACGGTGTCATCCTTGCAAGTCACGATAGTCTTAACGAAGAGGCTCAGCATGTATTTGCACTTATTTTCTCCAGTGGTGAAAAACCTTGTGTTTTAAAAGAAAAATATCAAATTCAATCTTTAATGGATATCGCTCTTAGGTTATCGTCATTACCAGTACTCGACAAAAAAGGAGGATTGGCATGAAGACAGAACTTAAAAAGAGCAAAAATAGTATTATCAACACCTTTGCATGCCATGACATGTTGAGCAAAGGTGAAATCGTAGAAAATACAGGATTCAGTCCGGCATTAGTCAGTACAATGATGAACGAGCTGGAAAACGAGGGGATTGTCTACAAGACACACTTCGGAGCTTCTTCTGGCGGTAGAAGGCCGATGATGTATAGGCTTGGAGATGATTTATTTCACTGTGCAGCTTATAAAATCACGACAGGTGGCATTAGTCTATCAATAATTAATATTCATGGAGATATCCTAGCTTCTGCTACATATATAGAGAAAATTGATGATGAAAGTTCTCTTTCTTTTAGTTTTGATGTTGTTACACAAAAAATAAAGAAAGAAGAAGCTGAAAAGTTTACTCTTGTAAAAGCTGTGGCGATTACTCTGCCAGGCATAATGGATAATGGCAATACAACGGTATCTCTTTCTGTGCCTCTTTGTCTAAAATCCTTTTCCTTCGATCATCTTGTTAGGAAAACATTTGGTAAGGAACTGCCAATAAAACTATTTAAGGATTCAGATTCTCAAATTCTGGCAGAGTATAGGTATGGGACAGAAAAAGCAGAAAATATGGCATATGTCTTTGTAGATGATGGCATCGGTTTTTCTATGATACAGAACGGAAGGCTTCTTACTTCTGATAAATGTAGTATGGAGCTTGGTCATACTGTTATTTCTGTAGACGGTGAAATGTGTAGGTGTGGTCGACGTGGTTGTGCAGCTACCATACTTGGAGGTAGACCTGCCGCCAGAAGATATGCAGATAGAAAAAATGGGGCTGTAGATCCGCAAATCCTTACTTACTCAAGTGTTATTGAAAGCGCCAATAATGGAGAAGATGTGGCAAAAAGTGTAATGGAAGAACAGGAAAAGATTCTTTCTATCTTAGTTATTAACGTCATCAATTTATTTGCCCCTTCTGTCGTAGTCATAGGGGGAGCGATTTCTAAGTATATAGGATTATCGGAGATGATTCAGGAAAAGGTAGATAATCTATCTTTGAATAATTCTACCGATAGAGCGAAGGTCTCTGTTTCACATCTGGACATGTCCTTTTCATTAAGGTCTATGGCAGGTGAATTATGTAAAGAATGTTTTTTCACTAACTAATCATTAAGAAGGAGGATAACTAATGAAAAAACTATTATCCGTATTGTTGGTGGCACTCATGGTAGTATCACTTTTCGCAAATGGAACCAGTGAAGCTCCTGCTGAGCCTGAGACAACTACAATCCGCTATTGGCAGCACTCTTCTGCAGCCAGAGATGCAATGATGGAGAGGATCATTGCAATGTTCGAAGAGAAATACCCTCAGTACAAGGTAGAGGCGGAATTTATTCCTGAAGCTGACTATAATCAGAAGTTGATTCCTGCTCTAGCCACAGATACAGCACCAGATGTATTCCAGATTCAGCAGGGAATGGTTGCAAAGCTTGCAGAAGCATGTGCAATTCAGCCCTTAGATACATCTGTAATGTCTCCTGAAGATATTGCAAAGAACAAGGTCTCTTCTGCTGTAGATGGTCTAAAGTATGATGGCGAATACTATGGTATGCCTACAGACACACAGACAATTATTCTCATGTGGAATAAGGATCATGCTAGAGAAGCTGGCCTTGATGCAGAGAATGGACCTCAGACTTGGGATGAATTCTTTGATTGGGCATATAAGCTTACAAAAAAAGATGCTGAAGGCAATCTTATTCAGGCAGGATGGGGTGGAAAAGGTTATTGGTGTGAAGTTATGCCATTCGTAATTCAGCACGGAGGAAAGATGAACGACGAAAATGGCAACTTTATCTTTGCAGATGACCCTGTAACAATCGCAGCTGTCAAGGAGTATTTTGAATTTGCAAAAGCAGGAAACTACTCTGAGAAGTTTACAAAGAACTGGGCTGGCTTCAGACAGGGACTTGTCTCCATTATGCTTGGACATCCTGCAATGATCGGTAACCTTGTTACAACAGCTCCAAACCTTGATTATGGTGTTGCACTTATTCCTGCTGTTGACGGAGAAAACCATCTTTCTTGTGTATCAAGCTGGGCATATGTGATGAGCTCAAAGGCTCCTTCTAAAGCTGCTACAACATTTATCGATTTCCTCGCAAGCGAAGAAGTTGAAAAGATGTGGACTTCAGAAACTGGCCAGCTTCCTGTAACAAAGAGTCTTTTGAATGATGATAGTCTTAAGACAAATCCTAAAATTGCAATTGCCATCTCTTCTATTGAGAACAGCGTAGTCGGAACTCTTCAGACAGGTGCTATGAACAAGATTTGGTCAAACGGAATGAGCAGAATAATGAATACAGATGAAAAGGTTGAGGATGTTTTGAGAGACATACAGAATCAGCTTAATGAAGAACTGCATTCAGAACTTTAATTACTAATCAAGCAAGAGGTAAAACACATACATGAAAAATAAAAGCCTTAGAAAGGGCATAAATTGGATGAAAGTGGCACCGTACTTTTTCATTGCACCTGCCGTGATTTATATAATTTGTGTGACTATAATCCCAATGATTATGGCTTTGCCAATAAGTTTTACTAATTGGTCTGCACTTTCTCCCCGAAAGAAATTTGTAGGACTAGCTAATTATAAAACTTTGATTCATGACAAAGATTTCTGGTCTTCTATGCTTGTGATGGCTAAGTTTTTCATCTATGTTCCTCTTGTGATGGCAGCAGGACTTGGTGCCGCACTTCTTTTGAACACGAAGACACCTGGCACCAAGTTCTTCAGGGTATTGTTTTATGCTCCAGTCATCACATCGACTGTAGCGGCGGCCATTCTCTTCGAGTGGTTCTTTCAGCCTACTTATGGTCTGTTCAATGCCATATTGAAATTCTTCCATTTGCCTGTAAGCGGGTGGATATATGATGCAAAAAGCGCAGTAGGGTCTGTTATATTTTTTAAAGTATGGAAGGGCTTTGGCGCATGTATGCTTATATATCTAGCAGGTCTGCAGGATGTAGGAGGTGAGATAAAAGAGGCTTCATATGTAGATGGTGCGTCTTCATGGCAAAGCTTCTGGCATATTACTTTCCCTCTACTTAAACCTTCCCATACCTATCTTCTTCTCACCAACATTATCGGAGTATTTATGATTTTCCAGGAAACATATATGTTGGAGGGACCATTAAATAGTACAAGAACTGTGGTCAATTATATCTACGAAAAGGGCTTTGAAAGCTTCAAGATGGGTTATGCGTCTGCAATGAGTTTTGTCTTGTTCTTAATAATCATGGTAGTAACGATTATTCAACAAAGGGCAAGTAAATTGGATTTGACATAAGGAGGTCATGATGGCTAATACGACAAAAAAGAAAACCGGGCACATTGTACTCTTTATTGTACTTTGCCTTTTATCTGTAATAATTGCGTTTCCTTTTATTTGGATGGTACTTTCATCCTTTAAAAAATCAGAAGAATTCTATTATCTTGTACCGAAACTCTTACCAGAATCGTTTATGCTAGATAATTTTAAGGAATTAATAGGTAAGTGGAACTTCCTTTCATATTATAAAAACTCAATTATTGTCACCACATTCCAAGTGCTTACAAACTTGGTTATTGTTCTACTTTCAGGTTATGGATTCGCCCATTACAACTTCAAGGGAAAATCATTTTTCTTTATTTTGATTCTCTCGTCTACGATGATTCCATGGGTCGCCACAATTATTCCGCTTTATATTTTGGCAAATAATCTGCATTTGATTGATACTATGGCAGGATTGATGATTCCTGGCATGGCAAATGCCTTTAATATATTTCTTGCCAGAAACTTTATGACAAGTATTCCTACAGCTTATATTGAAAGTGCAAGACTTGAAGGAGCAAGTGAAAAGAGAATATTTGCTTCCATCATTCTTCCTTCTGTAAAACCGTTGATATCGGTCATAACAATACAGAAGATGATAGATAGCTGGAACGCTTTCCAGTGGCCTTTGTTATGTGTCAACAGCGAGAGACTGAGGACAATACCTTTGGCAATAGCCAAGCTTTCGAGCCAATATTATGACTCATATAACTTGAAGATGGCCGCAGCAACACTGGCGATCATTCCTGTTTTGATCATATACGTCATATTCCAAAAGAACTTTGTAGAGGGTATTTCCCTTAGTGGAGTAAAATGATGAAGATGGATTGGCATATTCATTCTACGTTTTCCGATGGGAAACAAAGTGTAGATGAATTAATAATGAATGCTGAAAAAATAGGGTTGGATTCTATTGCAATCACAGATCATTTTGATACAAATGATTCCTCGCTCTATTATATGCGAAATAAAAAAGAAGAAGATGTCTTGAGACACTTCGAACATATACGCGACGCCGGATCTAAATCAAAGATCGAGGTGTTTGCAGGCATTGAAACAGGCTCTGATATGGATGGAAGGATGTATGTTTCCGATAGAATCTTAAATGAAGCGGATATCGTAATATGTTCCCCTCATTATATCGACTTGGATAAAAAAGGCAGAAGCCTGATGGATGAAGAGTATTGGGAACATTATAAGATGCTTCTTCTATCCCAAGCTGATAATCAGGCTGATATTGCTGGTCATCCTGAAGGATATCTTCCAGCTCCAGGTTTGGAAGGAACAAGCTTTGAAGAAAGACAGAGACTTCGAGCCATGGTGGCAGAGAAATATCTGGATGAACCATTCTACAGGGAATATGCCTCAAGACTCAAAAAAAGCGGTAAAGCATTTGAAATTCATGGCGCTTCATCTACGCCAAGGAAATGGGTTCTTGAACTTTTGAGAGACGAAGGTGTCTCCTTCTCTGTTGGGAGTGATGCCCATGATCTTCCTTTATTGGGAAGAAATGAGAGAGGGCTGGAACTATTAAATGAACTTAACCTGAAAATAAAGAGACCTATTGGTAAAAGGAGATTTATATAAATGAAAAAGGTAGCTTTGATCGGAGCAGGAACAATGGGAAGAACTCATTGTAATGCTTACCTCTCCATAGAAGATGCAAAGCTTGTTGCTGTCTGTGATATAAATGAAGAAAAGGCGAATATGCTTTGCGAAAAGCACGGCGCCAAGTCATACACAGACTATGAAACAATGATTAGTAATGAAGAATTTGATATTCTCGATATCTGTCTTCCTACATATCTTCATTCGAAATATGCAATTGATGCAATGAAAAGGGGTAAAAATGTTTTTTGTGAAAAGCCTATAGCCCTTACTCTTGAAGAAGCAGAAGAAATGACTAAGACAGCAAAGGAATATGGCGTAAAATTCTCAGTCGGTCATGTGCTTAGATTTTTCCCTCAATATAAAAATGCAGTCTCCATAGTGAATGACGGCAAGATCGGGTCTCCTCGTCTTATTAGAACAACAAGAAATCAGGCGTTTCCTAATTGGAGCTGGGAGAACTGGTATGCAGATTACTCAAAAAGTGGTGGACCGATACTGGATCTTGTAATTCATGATATTGATTGGATTATTGCTTCTTTTGGAGATATAGAGAGAGTCTATGCTTCTTCTTTCAACGGAAAAGTTGAAAAGCAGGAGCATTGTATGTGTATATTAAGGTTAAAGAACGGAGCTATTGCACATGTTGAAGGATCTTGGGCCTATCCTCAGGGATCAGTATTTAGAATGACATATGAGGTTGTTGGAACAGACGGGGAGATAGAATACGACAGTGTAAAAGACTCTCCTATCCTTATTCAAACTAATAATGATGGTGTACATAAGAATGAATATCTGAATCCTATGTATGGTAATGCCGAACCTTATGGTGCTGAAATCAGAGCTTTTGTGGAGGCTGTGGATCAGAACAAGGATGTTGTCATAAAGGGGGAAGATGCCATTAAGGCTTTGAAGGTATGCCTGGCTTGTATCAAATCCTCTGAAACAGGCGAGTCTGTGACAATTGATTGATGGGAGGAAGATTATGAAAACAAGAATAGGTGTAATCAGTTTCGAACACATGCATGCCCTCAGTTATACTAAGTCCCTTGTATCTATGGATGGTGTAGAATTAGTTGGAATTGCTGATACAGATGAGTATAGAGGTGCCAATATGGCTTATAGATTCGGAACAAAGTATTTTTCCGATTATAAGGATTTGTTAGCACTAAAACCCGATGGTGTAATTATCTGTACTAATAATAGCCTTCATTGTAGTGTAAGTATCGATGCATTGAGGGCTGGTTGTCACGTGTTGGTTGAAAAACCTTTTGCAATCAACAGTAAAGAAGCAAAGGCCATGTTGGAAGAAGCTGAAAAGAGTGGCAAAAGAATAATGAACGCCTTTCCAATGAGATTTTCACCTTCTGTTATTGAAGCCAAGAAGGCGGTTGATAGTGGAAAGATTGGCGACATCCTCTGCATTACAGGTATTAACCATGGAAAGATTCCCTCCGGTTGGTTTATAGATAAGAACCTTTCCGGTGGTGGTGGCGTAATGGACCACACAGTACATCTTGCAGATTTGATTCGTTGGTTTACAGGAAGTGAGTACTCTTCTGTCTATTGCGAAAGCGGAAATCTTCTTCATAACAAAGGAATAGACGATGCTGGACTAGTGATGGCTAAAATGGAGAATGGCGTTTTTGCTACGATTGATTGTTCGTGGGCCCATGTTAAGAATTATCCTATCTGGCCTCAGGTTGATATGGAGATAATCGGCACTAAAGGAACATTGGAAGTAAAGGCTTTTGCACAAGTCAATCATGTAGTTGAAGAAAGTAAAAACGCTTTTGAAGACATCGTTTGGAATAAAGACGGAGATGAAGGCCTAGTTGCTGAGTTCGTTGATGTCGTCAGAACTGGAAAATATCCAAATGCATCAGGCTTGGATGGAGCCAAGGCTTTGGAAGTCGCAGAAGCTGCGTATCGTTCTGTAAAGTCACATAAAAATGAGAAAGTAATTCATATCGAGGAAATATAAATGCTTAAGAGTGTTGTTATTGGATGTGGAAAAATATCTGTAATGCATTGTGTCTCAATAAAGAAACAGAACAATGCATATTTGGCTGCTGTCTGTGATATTAAGGAAGATAGAGCGAAGAAAGCGGCAGAGGAATATGAAACCAAGTATTATACAGACTGGAAAAAGATGCTTGATGAAGAAAAACCAGATGCCGTCCATATCTGTACTCCCCATTATCTTCATCCTGAAATGGCGATATATGCTCTTCAGAAAGGTATAAATGTCCTTACTGAAAAGCCTATGGCAATACACTATGAAGATGCCTTGAAGATGGCTGAAGCTTCAAAAAAGTCTGGGAAAAGTCTTGTTGTGAGTTTTCAGAATAGATTTAATCCAGGTTCTCTTCTTATTAAAAATACTCTCGATAGTGGAAGACTTGGCAAAATTATTTCTGCAAGGGCAATGGTTACTTGGAATCGAAGTGATGAATACTATAGTAAGAGCGATTGGAAAGGTACTTGGGATAAAGAGGGTGGCGGTGTAATAATTGACCAGGCCATTCATACATTGGACCTTATGAACTGGTACATTGGATCAAAAGCTGTAGAAGTATCTGCAACGATCAACAATAGGGCCCATTCTATTGTTAAAGTTGAAGACAGTTCTGAGGGTTATATAAAGTATGCCAACGGCACAAATGCATGTTTCTTTGCAATTAACTACTATGGTTATGATGCTCCTGTCGAGTTGGAACTCTACTGTGAGAAGGGAATAGCAAAGCTGGTGGGAGAAAAAGCTACTATTACATTCAATGATGGTGGCGTTGAGATTCAAGACAGAAACCCTAATCAATTCTTTGAATTTAAAAATGCAAAGCAGTATTGGGGAGTTGGACATATGATGGAAATCGAAAATTTCTATACTTCACTTTCAGAGGGGAAAAAACCGAAGAATAGTGTAGATGAAGTATTGGACACGCATCATTTGATAGACGCTATATATAAAAGCGGAAAAGAGAATAGAAAGATTGTAATGTAATGGTTTTTCCCTTGATTAAAATGCCCCTCTTGTTTGTTTTTTCAAATAGGAGGGGAATATTTATAAAAAACGCTATATCAGAAAATGAAACCTCTGTGTTTAATAATCTGGATATTTCTTATATGTTATTGAAAGAGAGGAATATACAATGATCGTTAGACCAGCAGAAGAACAGGAACTGGAGAGAGTGAATGTTTTGAGAAAGCAAGTAAACG
>CAMEQB010000013.1 GCA_945932505.1 uncultured Spirochaetales bacterium | reverse complement strand
CTGACATGATGAAGGAAGTCGGTAAGCTCGGTCCTATCCTTGGACGCAGAGGCCTCATGCCTAACCCAAAGACACAGACCGTAACTAACGACATTAAGGGAGCTCTCGCAGAGCTCAGCAAGGGTCGTGTAGAATTCCGCTCTGACAAGACTGGAGTTGTACACTTGGCAGTCGGTAAGGTAAGCATGGATGCTGACAAGATCACCGAAAACGCAGTTGCTATCATCTCTGAAATCCTCAGAAAGAAGCCAGCTGACGCAAAGGGAGACTATGTCGTTTCTGTAGCTCTTTCTTCGACAATGGGCCCTGGCGTTCGTGTAGACGTCAAGGATGCAGTTGAATCTGCAAACGCATAATGGAGGACAAAAATGGAAGAATTCAAGGCTCACATCAATAAAGCTAAGGAAGATGCTGTTGCTGCACTCCGTGAAGAGTTTGCCGGATACGACGGATACATCTTTGCGGATTACAGAGGCATGACAGTTGCACAGATTACTCAGATCAGAAAGGATTTGAGAAAGGATGATGCAGCATTCAGAGTTGTAAAGAACCGCTATGCAAAGATTGCTCTTCAGAACCTTGAGAAGGGTGGAGCAGAAGAGCAGATGGTTGGTCCTACAGCTGTTGCTCTCGTAAAAGGCGACACAGCTAACGTTGTTGCAAAGGTTCTCTTTGCTGCAAACAAAGACGGTGTCAATGTTCAGGTCAAGGGTGCTCTTCTTAACGGTGAAGTCCTCTCAGCTGAACAGATCGAAGCAATCTCCAAGCTTCCTACAAAGTTGGAACTCATCGCTTCTCTCATGGGAACAATGAAGGCTCCAGTCCAGAAGCTTGCTGCAACACTTTTGGCTTACGTCGAGTCCAAGGGTGGCGTTGCTTCAGAAAACTAAAAAAACATACGGTCCTAGTCTTCGCGTAACCTGCTAGACCGTTAAAAAACTTTATAAGGAGAAGATAATATGGCTACAAAAGAAGAAATCCTAGAATCCATCGCAGCTATGAGCGTTATGGAAGTCTCTGAACTCATCAAGATGATGGAAGAGAAGTTTGGTGTTGTTGCTGCAGCTGCTGCTGTTGCTGCTGGTCCTGCTGCTGGTGCAGCTGAAGCTGCTGAAGAGCAGACAGAGTTCAACGTAACTCTCAAGTCTGTCGATGCTGCTAAGAAGATCGCTTGTATCAAGGAAGTCAGAGCTATCACAGGTCTTGGCCTCAAGGAAGCTAAGGAACTCTGCGAGAACGGCGGTATGATCAAGGAAGCTGTAAGCAAGGAAGAAGCTGCTTCTATCAAGGAGAAGCTCGAAGCTGCTGGTTGTGTTGTCGAAGTAAAGTAACACAAGTTTATAAACGGTACCCAGTGTTCCATCAGGGGGCACTGGGGCTTTGCCGTCTATTTTGACGTACCGTAATACCCTGAAAATATATAACGGAAAGCGAAAGCTCCGGAACGCCTCAGTTCCATTATGGAGGTACAACGATATGGCCGGAAACGGTAAAGAATTTGAGAGAGTCAACATTGGATCCGAAGTACTCAACGAGTACCCTGTTCCAAATCTTGTGGAGATACAGACATCCTCTTACAAGGATTTTCTGCAACTTGACAAAATCATGAACGGGCAAGAGCCGGACGAAGAACTGGGACTCGAACACCTTTTTAGGACATACTTCCCAATCGAGTCTCCCAATCATGAGATGAAAATTGAGTATGCTGGATATAGTGTAGATCCTAATGATGTCTATGCAATGAAGTCCGAAACAGAATGTAAGCGAAAGGGCTCTACATTCGGTGTCCCTGTAAAGGTAAAGATCAGACTCGAGAAACGTAACGGCGAGATTCAGGAGAAGGAGATCTTCTTCGGAGAATTCCCTGTTATGACAGATCGTGGTACCTTCATCATCAACGGTTCTGAAAGAGTCATCGTCTCTTCTATTGTAAGAAGCCCTGGCGTTATCTTTAAGAACATGAACAAGAAGGGACAGAAGAGCTCACTCTTTACAGCAAACCTCTATCCTTATCTTGGTTCAATGCTTTCTTTCGTCTTCGAAAGAACAAACGTTGATGATAAGGAAAACAAGATCGACTTCTCTATCGACTCCTCTGACGAGAATAAGAAAGCTAAGGAAGTCATGATCTATGCTGCAGCCCATAACATCATCTATGCTACTTCTCCAAGAAGTAAAGATGATACACAGTCATTCAAAAAGATTGCTATCCCTGTAACTTTCTTTATGAGAATGTTGGGTCTGGATACAAGAGATAAGATTGTATCCCAGTTCTACTCATCAGAGCTTATCGATACAGAGACATATGATGGTCACTATCCACGTTTCTTGTATAAAGATGTAAAGAAAGATGGAAGGACAGCTTGGTGTGCAGGCGATGAAGTCCAGGCTTTGGATCTTCAGGAAATGGCAGCAATGGGAATCAAGGATATTGAAGTCGTCGATACAGAAGAGACTAACCTTGACGACCTTCCTGCTATGGCAATTTTGAAGACTCTCCAGCAGGAAAGAATCTTGATCTATCGTGTTCTTTTGGGCGATGTATCTGCTCTTAACAAGAGAGCCCTCACTTTGGATAAAGAGAAGTGGGAGAACGTCCAGAGAATATATAGAGAAGAAGGAAAGGAATTCAGAGACCTCTATCTCTCATATGTTGCTGAAAAGTGGAAGACATTCCTTCCTCAGCACATCAGAACAAATACTTCTGATTATGACAGAGTCCTTACATACTATCAGGAATTCTTCAGAGACAAGAACCGCTACGATTTTTCAAAGATCGGTAGATATAAGCTCAACAAGAAATTCTTCGGTATGGACGAAGAGAAGTATATCAAAGAGACAACTCTCACTATCGAAGATGTAATCCAGACATCTAGAATGATCATGGATTTCGGTGATGGTAAGTTTGGAAAAGATGATGAAGACTCCCTTGGAAACAGAAGAGTCAGAACTGTAAGAGAGCTTCTTGAGAACAGCCTCGCTGATGCATTTGGAAAGATGGTGAAGGCTGCAAAAGACAAGATGAACATCTCTGAGGATGACGTAAAGCCTCAGGATATCATCTCTATTAAGCCTATTATCGGTACTGTAAGAGAGTTCTTCGGTTCTTCTCAGCTTTCACAGTTCATGGACCAGGTAAACCCACTTGCAGAGCTTACACATAAGAGAAGAATCAGTGCTATCGGTCCAAAGGGCGGTATCAAGAGAGATAACGCAAGACAGCTGTTTGACGTCAGAGACGTAAACTACACCCACTACGGTAAGATTTGTCCTATTGAAACACCTGAAGGTGGAAACATCGGTCTTATCCTTACTCTTGCAAACTATGCAAAGATCAATGAGTTCGGTTTTATCGAGACACCATATAGAAAGGTTCTGAACGGTGTAGTTACAGATGACTGCCAGTATCTTGATGTAAACGATGAAGAGAAGGCAAAGATCGCTCAGGGTAACGCTTATGTAGAAAAGAACGAGAAGGGCGAATTCGTGCTCAAGGGTGATGTTTCTGTAAGAGCTATGCAGGACTACTCTACAGCTTCTCCAAATGACATAGACTGGATGGATGTATCTCCTAAGCAGGTAGTATCCGTTGCAGCTTCTCTCATTCCGTTCCTTGAACACGACGACGCCAACAGAGCCCTCATGGGTTCAAACATGCAGCGTCAGGCAGTTCCTCTCGTATTCCCTGAGACTCCAAGGGTCGGTACAGGTATGGAAAAGAGAACAGCTTATGACTCATGTATCATGGTAAAGGCTAGAAGAGCAGGTGAGGTTGTATATGTTTCCAGCGTTGCAATCAAGGTCAAACCTAATAAGCCTTCAGTTCCAAATGAGCTTGATGTCTATGAGCTTAGAAAATATGAGATCACAAACCAGGATTCCTGTATGAACCAGAGACCACTTGTAAATGTGGGCGATAAGGTTGAGAAGGGTTCTGTCCTCGCAGATGGACCAAGTACAGATCATGGTGAGCTTGCTCTCGGTAGAAACATTCTCGTTGGATTCGTTCCATGGAATGGTTATAACTACGAAGACGCTGTTCTTATCAGCGAGCGTGTTGTAAGTGAAGATATCTACACTTCAATCCATATTAAGGAATATGAAGTCGATAGAAAGGAAACTAAGCTTGGTGAAGAGAGATTCTCAAGAGACCTCCCTAACACAAGTGACAGAGCTGTCGAACACTTGGATAGCGACGGTATCGTATGTATCGGTACATATGTAAGATCCGGTGATATTCTTGTTGGTAAGACAACACCAAAGACAGAGACAGAGAATACTCCTGAACAGAAGCTTCTCAACTCAATCTTCGGTGAAAAGTCAAAAGATACAAGAAACGCTTCTCTTGTTGTTCCTCATGGTGTCGAAGGAACTGTAATCGATATCCAGAGAATTACAAAGAAGGAAGAGCTTGCTCCAGGTTCACTTGAGACAGTAAAAGTCTATATCGCTACAAAGAGAAAGCTAAAGCAGGGCGATAAGATGGCTGGTAGACATGGAAACAAGGGTGTCGTATCTAGAGTACTCCCTCAGGAAGATATGCCATACATGGAAGACGGTACACCACTTGATGTATGTCTCAACCCACTTGGCGTTCCTTCTCGTATGAACATCGGTCAGCTTATGGAGACTCAGCTTGGTTGGGCAGCTGTAAAGAACGATATTTGGTATAAGACTCCTGTATTCCAGTCTGCAACAATGGAGCAGATTGAGAATGAGATGGTGAAGGCTGGTCTTCCAAAAGACAGTAAAGTAACTCTCTACGATGGAAGAACAGGTGTTCCATTTGTCAACAAGGTATTCTGTGGATATATATACTATCTCAAGCTCCATCACCTTGTAGATGATAAGATGCATGCCAGAGCAACCGGTCCATACTCATTGGTTACTCAGCAGCCTCTTGGTGGTAAGGCTATGTTCGGTGGTCAGAGACTTGGAGAAATGGAAGTCTGGGCATTCGAAGCATATGGTGCTGCAAATAACCTTCAGGAGCTTCTCACAGTCAAGTCCGATGATATGAAGGGAAGAGTCAATATCTACCAGTCTATCGTCAAGGGTGAGCCTGCAGAACAGCCTGATGATCTTCCAGAAGGCTACAAGGTTCTCTGTCAGGGACTTAGAGGTCTTGCATTGGATCTTGCTGCATATGATGAAAATGGAAATCTCATTCCTCTTACAGAGAGAGACAAAGAGATTATCAATAAGAAAGAAAAGGAAAAGAACAACCAGTAGGAGGTAAGGGATGAGCGATACACATGACATCAATACACTTAGAATAAAGATTGCATCCCCGGAACAGATTCTCGACTGGTCCTATGGTGAAGTAAAGAAGCCTGAAACAATCAACTACCGCTCTCTTAGACCAGAGCGGGATGGATTGTTCTGCGAGCGTATTTTCGGAACCACAAGAGACTGGGAGTGCTGGTGCGGAAAGTTCAAGAGTAAAAGATATAAGGGAACAATTTGTGAACGCTGCGGCGTCGAGGTTACAGAAAAGAAGGTGAGAAGAGAGAGATGCGGACACATTAATCTTGCAACTCCTGTAGCTCACGTTTGGTTCTACAAGTCTCAGCCATCTATCATGAGCTATCTCTTGGAGATGAAGAAGGCTGACTTCAACTCTATCTTCAAGTATGAGTCTTATGTTGTCATCGATCCAGGTCAGGTGGATGGCCTTGTAAAGGGACAGGTCCTTTCGGAACCTGATTATGATGAACTCATCGTCAAGTATGGTGAAGATTCATTTAAGGCAGGAATGGGTGCAGAAGCTATCTATGAGCTTTTGAAAGGCCTTGATCTTGTAGAATTGAGAGATAGAAATAAAAAGAACCTTGAAGAAATAATCAGAAAGAGCGGAAAGACAGACAGCGGTGAAGCAAAGAAGGCTGCATCTGTAATCAAGTACTGCTCTTGGTTCCTGGATTCAGGTAACAGGCCTGAATGGATGATCCTCACAGTTCTTCCTGTAATTCCACCAGACCTCAGACCTATGGTTCAGCTTGATGGTGGTAGATTCGCTACAACTGACCTTAACGAACTCTATAGAAGAGTCATCAACAGAAATAACCGTCTTCAGCGCCTGATTTCTATCCAGGCTCCAGACATTATTGTCAGAAACGAGAAGAGAATGCTTCAGGAAGCTGTCGATTGTCTCTTGGACAATGGTAAGGTAGAAAATCCTGCTAAGGGTGCTTCTAAGAGAGATCTTAAGTCTCTTGCAGACCAGCTTAAGGGTAAGCAGGGTAGATTTAGACAGAACCTTCTTGGTAAGCGTGTCGACTACTCTGGTCGTTCTGTAATCGTCGTCGGACCAGAATTGAAGATGCACCAGTGTGGTGTTCCTTCTCTCATGGCACTGGAACTCTTTAAGCCATTCCTTATCAGAAGACTCCACGACAATGGAACAGCTCCAAACGTCAAGAAAGCAAAGGCTATGGTAGAAGAGGGAGCTCCAGAAGTATGGAGCATCCTCGATGATGTAGTAAAAGAGCATCCTGTAATGCTCAACAGAGCTCCTACACTCCACCGTCTTGGATTCCAGGCATTTGAGCCAGTACTTGTAGATGGAAAGGCATTGAAGCTTCATCCACTTGTTTGTCATGCATTCAACGCTGACTTCGACGGTGACCAGATGGCTATCCACGTTCCACTCTCAGAAGCTGCACAGCTTGAGTGTTGGACACTTATGCTCTCTACTACAAACCTTTTGGACCCTGCAAACGGTAAGCCTATCGCTTATCCTTCACAGGACATGGTCCTTGGTATCTACTACCTCACAAAGGAAAGATTTGACCTTGATAGAAAAGAGAAGAGAAAGCACTTTGAGTCTATTGCAGAAATCGAAGCTGCAATTGATGCTAACAGTGTTTCTTATAACGAAAAGATCTACTATCGTCTCAAGAAAGGTCTCGTAGTTGTAGATGAAAAGGGCAATAGAACAGTATCTGACGGTGTCGCTTGGACAGAAACAACTCCAGGAAGAATCATCTTCAACTCTTCTATCCCACTTGGTGTTCCTTTCCAGAACTACTGCCTTGGCGATAAGCAGCTCAAGAAACTTATCACAGAGACTCTCGATCACGAGAAGCCATCTGTTGCTGTAGAGCTTTTGGACAGCGTAAAGGATCTTGGATATAAGTATGCAACAATCTTTGGTGCTACTATCGGTCTCTCAGACATGATCGTTCCAGAAGGAAAGAAGGATCTTATTAGAAAGGCTGAGGAAGAAGAAGCTCACATCAAGAAGCAGCTTCTTGCAGGTACTATCTCTGAAGAAGAGAAGAAAAGTAAGGTCATCTCACTTTGGAACAGCACAAAGAATGAACTTACAGATCTCCTGATGAAAGAGATGAAGGAAGACCAGCATGGATTTAACCCATTGTTCATGATGGCTGACTCAGGAGCTAGAGGATCCTCAAAGCAGATTTCTCAGCTTGGTGCCATGAGAGGTATCATGACAAAGCCAAATGGTGATAACATCGAGCTCCCTGTAAAGTCAAACTTCAAGGAAGGTCTTTCTATCATCGAATTCTTCTTCTCCTCAAACGGTGCAAGAAAGGGTCTTACAGATACCGCTCTTAAAACAGCTCGTGCTGGATATCTTACAAGAAAGCTTGTCGATGTCGCTCAGGATGTTGTCGTAACAATGGAAGATTGTCATACAATCAACGGTATTTGGGTGTCTGCAGATGCATCTAAGAACGAAACTCTCCAGAGTAAGATTGCCGGTGCCTTCCCTGTAGATGACATCCTCCATCCATTCTTGAAGGATGAAGAAGGTCACCCTGTCGTTCTTGCAAAGGCAAATGAGCTTATTACTAATGATATCGCTGCAAAGATTGAAGACGCTGGTGTCGAGAAGGTACTTATCAGAAGTGTACTCACTTGTGAAGCAGACCACGGTGTATGTAAGAAGTGTTATGGTAGAAACTATGCAACTAACAAGACTGTAGAAATCGGTGAAGCAGTCGGTGTTGTAGCCGCCCAGTCTATTGGTCAGCCTGGTACTCAGCTTACCATGAGAACCTTCCATGCCGGTGGTATTGCTACTGTTTCTTCAAACGAGAAGACATTCTCTTATCCTGTTATTGTCGATGGCATCAACGCTGCTCGTTATGTAATCAACCAGGAAGGAAAGAGAGTATTCCCACGTAAGAGTCGCTTCACAGCCACAAAGGTTTTGGAAGAGATTACTGGAAAGTACTCTGAGCTTCTTGTGAAGGACGGAGAGAATGTCGGTAAGGGATACCCATTCTATAAGGATCTCATTGGAAATGAAGTTATTGCAAAGTACAATGGTAAGCTCACCGAACTTAATGGCAGGACCTTTGTCATCGGAGCTGTAACTGAAGTCGAGATTCCTGTAGGTGCTACACTTGCCGATGCAACAGATAACGGTTCTGTAATCCCAGCTGATGAAGTTGTATTCAAGTTCGACCCATTCAACGAACTTATCATTGCTGAAGAAGACAGCAAGATCGTTGAGATGAGAGACTTCGTAGCTAGAAAGAGTTACTTGGTCGTTGAGAACCATGCTTCCGGAGTAAAGGAATGGCACACAGTATCTAGAGACAAGCTTGGTAAGTATAACCCGACTGTAGTCGTGGAACTCTCCGATGGTACAAGAAAGGAATATACAGTACTTGGTGGATCAACAATGCACTTCCAGGATGTCGGACAGATCATCAAAGCTGGTGATGTCATCGCATCTGCTCCTAAGGAAGATGCTTCAAAGTCAAAGGATATTGCCGGTGGTCTTCCATTGGTCAACTCACTCTTTGATGCAACAAAGACAGCTACTGAGAACTACAATGTCATTGCACATGTCTCAGGTAAGGTCGAAAGCATTAAGGTTGAGAAAGGATATGCAAAGATCACAATTGTCGACAAGCTTGCTGATATCTATCCAGAAGAAGCTCAGGACAAGAAGAAGTTCAGACATATCCATAAGGTTCCAACACAGGGTATCGTCCTCCTCGTCAGAGAGGGTGATGAAGTCCAGTGCGGCGACAAGCTTTGCGATGCACAGGTCAACAGTAGGGAAGTCCTTACAGTACTTGGTGAGACATCAGTCCTTTCGTTCCTTGTAAAGGCTATTCAGGACGTCTATCGTGAGCAGGATATCGAAATCAACGAAAAGCATCTCTCAATCATCATCAGACAGATGCTCAGAACTGTTGAGATTGTAAGAAGCAACGATACAAAGTTCATCGTCAACCAGAAAGTAGACAAGATTGAGTTTATGAAGGAAAACGAGAGAGTAAAGGCAAACGGACAGGTACCAGCAATCGGCAGACCATGCTTAAGCGGTGTATCCGATGCTGCAAGAAACAGCGAGTCCTTTATTTCCGGTGCTTCATTCGCTCATACTGTACAGACATTGACAGAAGCCGCAATAGCTGGTAAAACAGACGAGTTGAAGGGTCTTAAGGAGAACGTCATCATCGGCAAGCTCATTCCTGCTGGAACTGGTTTTGTCGGATATAAAGACATTGTCCTTACAGAAGATCAGAAGCTCCTCGAAGAACAGAAGATCAAAGATGCCACAAGAGAAAACGAAGTGACATACGATGATGACAATGACTACGAGGAATTGGCAGAAATGAAGTCTGTGGGAGATGCTGCAGAAATTAGTGAGGCCATGATTGATGAAGAGTAGGCGCCTGTCGGCGCCCTCTCCGGGCCTTGTTGGCAGTATCTCATGCTGACCACAGTTTTCAATAGATGTACCGCTTGTGCGGTATAGACCCCTTGGTGTGAGACGAGTGGGTCAAATAATAAAGGAGCGTCAATAAGATGCCTACAATTAATCAGCTAATTAGAAAGGGCAGGACTTCAACTACATCCAAGACAAAGTCCCCTGCTCTCGAGGGCTGTCCTCAGAAGAGAGGTGTGTGCACAAGAGTCATGACTGTCACACCTAAGAAGCCTAACTCAGCTCTCAGAAAGGTAGCCAGAGTACGTCTTTCCAATGGAATCGAAGTAACTGCCTACATCCCTGGTATCGGCCATAACCTCCAGGAACACTCAGTTGTTCTTATCAGAGGCGGAAGAGTCAAGGACCTTCCTGGTGTAAGATATCACATTGTTCGTGGATCCAAGGATACACTTGGTGTTGCAGACAGAAAGAGAAGTCGTTCCAAGTACGGCGCAAAGAAACCAAAGGCTTGATAGGGGGAAAGAAGTATGTCAAGAGAAAAGACTCCTGTCAGGAAGGTTACACCTGACGCAGTTTACAACAGCACAGCAGTTGAGAAATTCATCTGCCGCATGATGATCGACGGAAAGAAATCCATCTCTGCAAAGATTGTCTATGAAGCACTCAAGAAGATTGGTGAAAAGACAGGCGAGAAGGAAATCGATGTTTTCAACAAGGCTCTCGAGAACGTAAAGCCAGCAGTTGAAGTCAAGTCAAGAAGAGTAGGTGGAGCTACATATCAGGTTCCTACTGAAATCAGAGAGACAAGACGTGAAGCTCTTGCTATGAGATGGCTCATCGCAGCTGCAAGAAGCAGAAACGGCAAGACAATGGCTGACAAGCTTGCTGATGAACTCATCGATGCATATAACTCAACAGGTGCAGCTTTCAAGAAAAAGGAAGATGTTCACCGCATGGCAGAAGCAAACAAGGCATTCAGCCACATCCGCTTCTAATTTCATTCATGGTGTTGAAAAGGGATCGTTCGATGCGGTCCCTTTTTTTAGGCATTGTCTATAAAATAAACCGCCGATATTCCACGACGGTTTTCAACAAACAAAAGAAGAATATTGTCTTCAGTTTTGGTGCGTCATTAAAGATTAGCTTCGATAGCTTGTGCCAATTGATCTGC
Organism: uncultured Spirochaetales bacterium; assembly: GCA_945932505.1. GTDB lineage: Bacteria > Spirochaetota > Spirochaetia > Sphaerochaetales > Sphaerochaetaceae > Ornithospirochaeta. The sequence goes on along the minus strand of CAMEQB010000013.1, from coordinate 10,420 downwards.
GCAGCTTGTCTTCTTAAAACCGCAAGTATTTCCTCTAAGTATGGAAGAGATTTCCTTTGCATCCTTACCTTCGCAAAGCTTTCCTATAGCCTTTAGGTTTCCATTACAACCACCATTAAACTGAAGATTGTGTATTTTGCCTTCATCGTCCAACTGAAAGAAAATCTGGCGTGCACATACACCCTTTGTATCAAACATTACATCTTTCATAGTAATTACTCCTTAGAAATATAGATGGTGTAGTTTCTTTAACATCTATTATCATCAAAATACTCTTAAGTGATGTCATGGTCAACATTTTTCCTTACACGGAGGTGTCTGGTTTGATGATATAAACTATTAATTATTTATATTGAAAGGAAATGTATGAGTTACTAAAACGATTTACATGATAATTACATTTGTTTTATTACGATTATTTCAGAATAATTAATGATGAAAATGAAAAACATGGAAGTGTGTCTAAATGTGTTTTGATAACTTTTTTTAGAGAAAGGAATTCGGGTGTTGACATTATTTCCATTTTCTTTTAGATTGTTCAAAGTGCCGCCACGTGTAGGGCAAAACTTTGCACGGGTGAAGAAGAGCCAAACCGATTGCTTAGGCGATAAGGTGGTTCCGGAAAGTGTTTTTTTAGCAATAAACGTATGTCGTCAGTTAATCTGCCGACCTCTGGAACTTAACTTAATGACTTGGCAATCAGTTGTCTCAGGCAAACTGTAAAGGCTTGGGCCTTTATAAAATATATCTTTTTGATTTGTGGCTGAGGCCACAAGGAGGAACTGATGGCTAAGGAAAAATTCGAGAGAACTAAGCCACACGTAAACGTAGGAACCATCGGTCACGTTGACCATGGTAAGACCACACTCACAGCAGCTATCACAATGCATTGTGCTAAGTTGTTCGGAGACAAGGCCCTTGCTTATGATGCAATCGACAACGCACCAGAAGAAAAGGAACGTGGTATCACAATCAACACAAGACACGTTGAGTATCAGTCTGTTAACAGACACTATGCTCACGTCGACTGCCCGGGTCACGCTGACTACATCAAGAACATGATCACAGGTGCTGCTCAGATGGATGGTGCTATCATCGTTGTTGCTGCAACAGATGGTGCTATGGCTCAGACAAAGGAGCACATCCTTCTCGCTAGACAGGTTGGTGTACCTGCAATCATCGTATTCATCAACAAGTGTGATCAGGTTGACGACCCAGACCTCATCGACCTCGTAGAAGAAGAGATGAGAGACCTTCTCACAGAGTATGGTTTCGATGGTGCTGGATGCCCAGTTATCAGAGGATCTGCTTATGAAGCTATGACAAAGCCAGATGATCCAGAAGCTACAAAGTGCATCGATGAACTTCTCGAAGCTATGGATACATACATCCCACTCCCAGAGAGAGCTGTTGATAAGCCATTCATCATGCCTATCGAAGACATCTTCTCAATCTCAGGTCGTGGAACAGTTGTAACAGGAAGAGTCGAAGCTGGTGTCATCCATGTCAACGATCCAGTTCAGATTGTTGGTATCAAGGAAACAAGAAACACAGTTGTTACAGGTGTTGAAATGTTCAACAAGCTCCTCGACGAAGGACAGGCTGGTGATAACATCGGTGCTCTCCTCAGAGGTGTTGACAAGAAGGAAGTTGTTCGTGGACAGGTTCTTTGTAAGCCAAATGCAATCACACCACACGACAAGTTCAGAGGAACTGTATACGTACTCAGCAAGGATGAAGGTGGAAGACACTCACCATTCTTCGATGGTTACAGACCTCAGTTCTACTTCAGAACAACTGATATCACAGGAACAGTCCATCTCCCAGAAGGTAAGGAAATGGTTATGCCTGGCGACCACACAGAGATCATCGTTGACCTCATCCACAAGGTTGCTATGGACAAGGGACTCCGCTTCGCTATCAGAGAGGGCGGAAGAACAGTTGCTTCTGGTCAGGTTACTGAAATCACAGAGTAATCAAACAACAAACTAAAGGTCCGACCGGGGGTGCCTCATCCCCGGTGACCTATTGATTTTTGGAGATTTTTTAAAAATGGCAAACGAAAGAATCCGTGTGAAGTTGAGAGGCTTTGACGTTGACCTCATCGAGCAGAGCTCAAAGGCAATCGTTCAGACAGTCGTAAGGGCTGGAGCCAAGGTTTCAGGACCTATTCCACTTCCAACACGTATCAACAAGTACACTGTCCTCAGATCCCCGCACGTTAACAAGAAGGCTCGCGAACAGTTCGAAATGAGAACACACAAGAGATTGATTGACATCCTGGACCCAACACAGAAAGTTGTAGAAGCCCTGATGAAACTCGAACTCCCAGCTGGTGTGGATGTTGAAATTAGACAGTGAAGTTGAGGTAAGTAAGAAATGTTAGGGCTTATCGGCAAAAAAGTTGGAATGACACAGGTGTTTGATGCCCAGGGCAAACTAATTCCTGTGACAGTCATTAAAGTTGAGGATAACGTAGTCATCGCAAACAGAACTGATGACAAGAACGGTTATTCTGCAGCTGTTGTTGCTACTGGCGAGATTAAGAAGAGCCAGACAACAAAGCCATATGCAGGCCAGTTCAAAGATGTTTGCGAACCAAAGAAAGTCGTCATGGAAATGAGAGACTTCGACAATGAAGTCAATGTTGGCGACAAGCTTGGTGTTGACCTTTTCAAAGAAGTTACTTATGTGGACGTTACAGGCGTCAGCAAAGGTAAGGGATATCAGGGCGGTATGAAGCGCTATGGTTTCGGTGGTGGAAGAAAGACTCATGGTTCAAAGTTCCACAGAGACCTTGGTGGTACAGCAATGTCTTCTACTCCTGCACATACCTTCAAGGGCCACAAGATGGCAGGACACATGGGTAACGAGCAGGTTACTGTCCAGAACCTGAAGCTGGTCGCAGTCGACAGCGAGATGCAGGTTCTTATGGTTAAGGGTGCAATTCCTGGTCCTACAGATAGCACAGTAGTCGTCAAGAAGGCAGTTAAGAAGTAAGGCAGGTATAGTATGGAACAGAAACTCTTTTCTACAACCGGCAAGGAAATCGGAACAGTTCAGTTGAACGAGAACGTTTTCGGTGTCGTGGTCTCCACAGGATCAATTTACCATGCCGTCAGAAACGAAGCAGCTAACCGCCGTGTCGGAACTGCATGCACAAAGACCAGAGCTGAGGTCAATTACAGCAACACCAAGCCTTATAAGCAGAAGGGTACAGGAAACGCTAGAAGAGGTGACAAGAAGTCTCCTATCTCAGTCGGTGGTGGTACAATTTTTGGACCAAAGCCACGCGATTACTCCTACACTCTGCCTAAGAAGGTGAAGAGACTTGCAATGAAGAGCCTTCTCACTCTCGCAGTAGAAGAAGAGAGACTCGTAGTTGTTGAGGATTTCACCAGCGAAAACGGTAAGACAAAGGACATGGCAGCAATCATGAAGGCATTCGAGACTGTTGACCAGAGAACCGTCCTTATTATGAAAGATGACGATGTCATGATCAGACGTGCAGCTAGGAATATTCCTTATCTCCACGTTCTTGCATACGACAAGCTTTCCGCAAAGGAACTTCTTTACGGCAGAAAGATCATCGTGCTCAAGACAGCGGCTTCTAATCTTAATGATTTCTACGGTGAGAACTAAGGAGCAGAAAGATGAGAGCAGACAGAGTTATCATTGAACCGATTTTAAGTGAAAAGTCAAACCTCGCACGTGAAGCAGAATGCAAGAAGTACACATTCAGAGTCGATCCAGCTGCAAACAAGTTTGAAATCATGGCTGCAGTCAAGGAACTCTTCAATGTTGAATGCACAGCTTGCAACGTCATGAACGTGAAGGGAAAGCCAAAGTTCTCCAGAGCAAAGGGTGGCTTCAAAAAGGGTTACACACCTTCCTGGAAGAAAGCGATCGTTACATTGGCCAAGGGTCAGTCCATTGCGGCTATCGAAGGCTGATTATAGGAGATAGGAAATTATGGCACTTAAGAATTACAAACCAAATACTCCTGGTCTCCGCCAGAAGACTACTCTTGTTAAGAGCGAAGTTACAGCTCAGAAGCCAGAGAAGTCTCTCACAGTAAGTCTTCATCAGAAATCTGGTCGTGACACATTCGGACGCATCAGCGTAAGAAGACGTGGCGGCGGAGTTAAGAGAGCTTACAGAATTATTGATTTCAAGCGCAACAAGTATGGAGTACCTGGAACAGTTAAGACAATCGAATACGATCCAAACAGATCAGTTTTAATTGCTCTTGTATTCTATGCAGATGGTGAAAAGCGCTACATTCTTGCACCTAAGGGGCTTACAGTTGGAACTAAGGTTATGTCCGGTCCAAATGCACCTCTTACAACAGGAAACGCTCTTCCTCTGAAGAACATTCCCCTCGGACTTGCAGTTCACAACGTCGAGCTTAACTATGGACGTGGCGGACAGCTTGTTAGGAGCGCTGGCCTGAGTGCAACAGTAGTGGCCAAGGAAGGTGACTATGTTACTCTTCGTCTTCCTTCTGGCGAAATGAGAATGGTGTTCGGCGAATGCTACGCTACCATCGGTGTTCTCGGTAATGAGGATCATATGAATATCTCTCTCGGAAAAGCTGGTGCTTCCAGACATCTTGGAAGAAGACCAAAGGTGAGAGGTGTCGTCATGAACCCTGTGGATCACCCACATGGTGGTGGTGAAGGCAAGACAGCCGCTGGTAGAAACCCATGTACACCTTGGGGTAAGCCTGCCAAGGGCGGAAAGACTCGTTCTAAGAAGAAGCCGTCCAACGCATTCATCGTCAAGAAGCGCAAGTAGGAGTAGTAAAAAATGTCAAGATCAATCAAAAAAGGTCCTTTTATTGAAGCTAAGCTCTTGAAGAGAGTCGAGGCAGCAAACCAGGCTAATCAGAAGCCGATGATCAAGACCTACTCACGTAGTTCGACAATCATCCCGGAGATGGTAGGTTTCACAATCTCTGTTTACAACGGTAAGACTTGGGTACCTGTTTTCGTTACCGAGAACCTTGTAGGTCACAAGCTTGGTGAGTTTGCACCTACACGTATTTTCCGTGGACATGCATCAGATAAGAAGGGTAAGTAAGGTTAGGTTATGGAAACTAAGAAAGGTTATAAAGCAGTTGCCAAATATTTGATGGTTTCCCCTTCAAAGGTTCGCCCTGTTGCTGACCTCGTCAGGGGCAAGGGCTACGTTGAAGCTGTGGCCATCCTGGAAGCAATGCCTCAGAAGGGCTCCGAGCTCATTCTGAAAGTTCTCAAGTCCGCCGGCGCCAACGCTTTGAATCAGAACAGCAGACTGGATGAAGATTCTCTCTATGTAGCTGAGCTCAGAGTTAATGACGGCCCAAGGCTTAAGAGAGTATGGGCTCGTTCTCACGGAAAGCGTGACATCCTTCTCAGGAGAATGTCTCATATCACAGTCGTTGTCGACGAAAAGACAGCAAAGGTAGGCGAATAATGGGACAGAAAGTAAATCCAATCGGACTTAGACTCGGTGTCAACAAGACATGGCAGTCAAAGTGGTATGTTGATCCAAGAGAGTATGCTGATACACTCCATGAGGATCTTGTACTCAGAAAGGCATTGCTCGCTTGTCCTGAGGTTGCAGGTGCAGAGATCAGCGAAGTCGAGATCACTCGTAAGCCACAGCGCATTACAATGATCATCGCTACAGCTCGCCCAGGTGTCATCATCGGTGCTAAGGGTGCAAACGTTGAGAAGATCGCTGAAAAGATGCAGAAGCTCACAGACAAGAAAGTTCAGATCAAGATCAGAGAGATCAAGAAGGCTGAATGTGATGCTCAGCTTATCGCTCAGAACATCGCTAAGCAGCTTGAAGGTCGTGGTGCTTACCGCAGAGCTATGAAGAACGCTATTTCAAGAGCTCTTCAGGGTGGAGTAGAAGGTATCAAGATCAAGTGCTCCGGACGTCTCGGTGGTGCAGAAATTGCTAGAACCGAGCAGATGAAGGATGGAAGAGTTCCACTTCATACTCTCCGCTCCGACATCGACTATGGTTTTGCCACCGCTAACACATCCTTCGGTTCCATTGGAATCAAGGTATGGGTCTTCAACGGTGAAATCTATGACCGCGGTGCAAAGGTGGAGGATGAATCCACTGCAACAGTCGGAAGAAAGAAGGCTGAAGAGGCAAGGGGTTAAACGATGCTTAGTCCAAAGAGAATTAAATACAGAAAAAAGCAGCGCGGAACAAGAGACGCAGTTGCACACAAGGGAAATCAGATCTCCTTCGGTGAGTATGGTCTTATGGCACTCGAGCCATATTGGATCACAAACCGCCAGATTGAAGCTGCCCGTGTTGCAATGACACGTCACGTTAAGCGTGGTGGTAAAGTTTGGATCCGTATCTTCCCTGATATGCCGTATACAAAGAAGCCGGCTGAAACAAGACAGGGTAACGGAAAGGGTGCTCCAGAAGGCTGGGTAGCAGTTGTAAAGACTGGTGCAATCATGTTCGAAATGGGCGGAATTGACGAGCAGCTAGCTAGAGAAGCTCTCACACTTGCAGCTTCCAAGCTTCCGATCAAGACAAAGTTCGTGTCCCGTGTAAACCAGGAGTAAGATATGAAGGCATATAAAGAACTCAGCTATAACGAGCTTGTCGCTGAAAGAGATAAGCTTAGAAAGGAATTGGTAAACTTGAGAATGCAGAAGGTTCTTGGTCATTTGGACAACCCAATGGCTATCAAGAATACCAAGAAGAGTATTGCTCGTCTCAATACAAGAATCCATGCCATTGACATTGGAATCGAGAAGACAAACAAATAAGAGAGGCACGTAAATGGAAGCACAGAAGAAAGTTATGACAGGTGTGGTTGTATCTGACAAGATGGATAAGACTATCGTTGTTGAAGTTACATCCAGAAACCTACATCCACTGTACAAGAAGTACGTGATCTCAACAAAGAAGTTTAAGGCTCACGACGAGAAGAACGATGCACACTATGGCGACACAGTTCGCATCATGGAGTGTCGCCACCTGTCCAAGGACAAGTGCTGGAGACTCATCGAAGTTGTCGAGAGAGCTCGCTAAAGGAGAAAAGTCATGGTACAGATGCAGACTTATTTGAACGTAGCGGACAATAGTGGTGCAAAGCGTGTGCAGTGCATCAAAGTTCTCGGCGGCAGCCACAGATATGTTGCTGGTGTCGGCGACATTATCGTTGTTGCAGTCAAGGACGCACTTCCTAACGGCGCCATCAAAAAGGGTGACGTTCTGAAGGCAGTTGTGGTTCGTACTAAGAAGGAATACCGCAGACCTGACGGTACATACATCAGGTTCGATGACAACGCTTGCGTAGTCATTGATGCCAACAATAACCCACGCGGAAAGAGAATTTTCGGGCCAGTCGCAAGAGAACTTCGTGACGGCTATATGAAGATTGTCTCACTTGCACCGGAAGTGTTGTAGGAGAAGAACATGAGACTGAAGAAAGACGACACAGTCAAGATCATTGCCGGAAAGGACAAGGGCCGCACCGGCAAGATCGTCAAGGTTGACCCAGTGAATGAGAGGGTCATCGTCCAGGGTGCCAACATGGTCAAGAAGACTATGAAAAAGCAGAATGCTCAGGATAAGGGCGGCATCATGGAAGTTGAAGCTCCGATCCATGTTTCAAACGTTGCACTTGTTTCAAAGGGAAGCGTTTCAAAGGTCGGATACAAGATGGAAAACGGAAAGAAAGTCCGCTATGCCAAGAAGACAGGTGAGGTACTCTAATGGCTGAGAAGTTTGTTCCAAATTTCAAGACAAAGTACATTAACGAGGTCGTTCCAGCACTCCAGAAGGATTTTGCATTCAAGACACCTATGCAGATTCCAAAGCTTGAAAAGATCACTGTCTCTGTCGGTGTAGGAGAAGCTACAACAAACAAGAAGCTTCTCGAAGCAGCAGTTAAGGAACTTGAGGCTATTACAGGCCAGCACGTTGTCAAGACAAAGGCAAGAAAGTCCATTGCTAACTTCAAGGTCAGAGAAGGCCAGGAAATTGGTGCTATGGTTACTCTTCGTGGCGACAACATGTGGTTCTTCCTCGAGAGACTCATCTGCATTGCACTTCCTCGTGTCAAGGACTTCAAGGGTGTAAATCCTAATGCCTTTGACGGTCACGGAAATTATTCTCTCGGTATTACTGAGCAGATTATTTTCCCTGAAATCGACTTCGACAAGATCGAGAGAATCAGCGGTCTGAACGTTGCAATCGTAACAACAGCTGCTAATGACGAGCAGGGCTACGCTCTTCTCAAGTATCTCGGTATGCCGTTCGCAAAGTAAGGAGCTGACCATGGCAAAAAAGTCATTGATTGTAAAGTGCAATAGGGAGCCTAAGTTCTCAACAAGGAACTACAACCGCTGTAGAATCTGCGGTAGGCCAAGAGGATATATGCGTCAGTTTGACATGTGCAGATGCTGTTTTAGAAAGCTCGCAAGTGAAGGTCAGATTCCTGGCGTTACAAAGTCAAGCTGGTAGGAGATAAGAAAATGGCAGTTAGTGATCCAATTGCAGATATGCTGACTAAGATCAGAAATGCTAGTCAGGCAAAGCATGAGAAAGTAGATGTTACAGCTTCCAATCTTAAGCTCCAGATCATTAAGATCCTTAAGAACGAAGGCTTCATCAAGAATTTCAAGAAAGTAACAAAGGATGATGTCACCTTCATCAGAGTATTCCTCAAGTATGAAGATGATCAGACTCCAGTCATCCACGGAATCAAGCGTGTCTCCACTCCTGGCCGCCGTGTTTACTGCGGTTACAAGGATATGCCGAGCGTTTATAACGGAATCGGTGTGGTAGTCGTATCTTCCTCAACAGGTGTCATCACAGGCAAGAAGGCCAAAGAAGCACGTGTTGGTGGCGAAGTGCTCTGCACAATCTGGTAATGGGAGGATAGAGAATGTCTAGAATCGGTAAGTTGCCAGTTGCTATTCCTCAGGGAGTAACAGTTACAAAGCAGGACAACGTTGTCACAGTAAAGGGACCAAAGGGAACTCTTACTCAGGAAGTGAGACCACAGATTTCTGTTGAGATCAAGGACAACGAAGTCATCCTCACAAGAAATAGTGACGACAAGGAGATCAGAGGATATCACGGTCTTTACCGCCAGCTTATCCACAACATGATTGTTGGTGTCAGCCAGGGTTATACAAAGACTCTTATCATCAATGGTGTCGGTTACAAGGCTGAGATGGGCAAGGGTTTTGTAAACCTCGCTCTCGGATACTCCACAACGATCGACTATGTCATCCCAGAGGGAATCGATATTAAGGTTGAAGGACCTACAAAGCTTATCATCTCCGGTATCAGCAAGGAGAAAGTAGGTCAGACAGCTGCAGAAATCAGATCTCTCAGAGGTCCTGAGCCATATAAGGGCAAGGGTATCAAGTACGAAACCGAGAATATCCGCCGCAAGGTCGGTAAGTCCGGTGGTAAGAAATAAGGTGGCTTAGTATGAACAGAATGATCGATAAAGCAAGAAGACATGCCAAGAGAAAGAATCATATCAGAAAGTCTATCTCCGGCACTGCTCTCAGACCGAGAATGACTGTATTCAGATCAAACTGCAACATGTATGTTCAGGTTATTGATGATACAGTAGGTCATACATTGGCTTCCGCTTCCACACTTGAGGCAGAATTGAAGGATCTCAGAAACACAGTAGCTGATGCAGAAAAACTGGGTGAAGCTATTGGCAAGAGATGCATCGAGAAGGGTATCAAGACAGTTGTGTTCGACAGAAACGGCTACCTCTACCATGGTATCGTCAAGAGCATCGCAGACGGCGCTAGAAAGGCCGGCTTGGAGTTCTAAGGGGTACAGTATGGAAAGATCAAAAGAAAAAGAAGTCAAGGTAGAAGGATACGTAGAGAAGCTTGTCAAGCTCAACCGTGTAGCTAAGGTTGTAAAGGGTGGTAAGAGATTCTCTTTTGCTGCTCTCGTAGTTGTAGGCTATGGTGACGGAAGAGTAGGCTATGGTTTTGGTAAGGCTAATGACGTTACTGATGCCATCAGAAAGGCTACAGATAAAGCAAAGGCTTCAATCATTACAGTACCTCTCAAGGGATCTACAATCCCTCACGATATCGTTGGAAACTTCAAGAGTGCTTCTGTACTTCTGAAGCCAGCTGTTCCTGGTACAGGTGTCATCGCAGGTGGTGCAGTACGTCTCGTTTGTGATGCAGCAGGAATCAAGGATATCCTTTCAAAGTCCCTTGGATCCAGAAACGGTATCAACACAGTCAAAGCTACATTTGATGCTTTCGAGCACATCTATAATGCTGCGGCTGTTGCAAAGAACAGAGGTAAGACTCTTAAGGAAATGTGGGGTTGACCATGGCAAAGCAGATAAAGATTACACTGGTAAGAAGTGTAGCAGGTACACTTCCTGTTCAGAGAAAGACCG
>CAMEQB010000012.1 GCA_945932505.1 uncultured Spirochaetales bacterium | reverse complement strand
GAGTACAATAAGATACTTAATAACTCAAAGACTTATATACAGAAGTGTCTTGTTTCCTCCCATGCAGTATTTTCTTCAAAGACAGAAGTGAAACTAGACTGGGTGGACGGACTAGACTACAGAGAAAAAAGAGAGAAAGTACAGAAAGCTATATCTGAAGAAGATAACCTTATAATTATGGGGATAGACGAAGTACCGATGATTGTTCATCCTCTTTCTCTCACCGAAAAAGAGGATGGAGACGATTTATCTACTGATAAAGGAAGCTTTGATTTATCTAAGATCTGGATGCTTTCCGCCATCCCGGCCTACGTCACATCGATATCTCAATATCCTTCGGATAGTGATAACCAGTAAATGACTCAAACTGCAGCTTACCCTGCTCCATCAGCATGTCCCAACCGAACTTAAGGGAGCAACCAGCCTTTTCTGCAGCTATAAGGAATTTAGTATACTTCGGCTTATATACGATATCGTAGGCTATCTCTTTTCCTGAGAAATGGAATTTCTCCGCTGGGTTTACATCTTCATATGGATGTAGACCCATATTTGTCGCCTGTACAACTAGGTCGACTTTACCTTCATATTGAGAGATATTGTCAAGGCTGTCGGAGCCGACACCATAGAGCCTAGCCAATTCATCGGCTTTGCTTTTTGTCCTGTTGACGATCATGACTTTCACATTTCTCATCTTCAAAGCCCATACAATAGCTTTGGCAGCCCCACCAGCACCTATTACCAGGGCACTCTTTATTCTGCCATCGTCTATTTCTTTCTCGATTGGATGAATAAAGCCATAGTAATCTGTATTTGTACCCTTCCACATATTAGGTACTCTCACGACAGTATTACAGGAACCTATCTGTTTGACTTCCCTAGTAATATTTCCTAGGTATTTTACAACATCTACCTTAAAAGGCACTGTTACACTGAAGCCTCTCATTCTCAGCATCTCAGCCAGTGTCAAGAAAGACCTGATAGATTCAGAGAGGAAAGGAACATATACAGCGTTATAGTGGATCTTATGAAATCCTGGGTTATGTATCTGAGGAGAAAGAGAGTGCATGACAGGATTTCCTACTATACCGTAGATTCCTGTATTATCGTTAAGCTGATCAGCCCTGTATAACAGCTTCAGCTCTCTGGCACTGATCATTCCCGGTGCAACTGCTTTTCCATTGGAACCGAAAGTCAGGATACTACCCATCTTCTTATATAGAATTCTAGTGGCTACCCCCCACTCTCCCATTCCTATGATGATCTTAGGAACATCTTTCAGCTCTTCATTGATTCTAAAAAGAGTCATCACATCAGCTGTATTATGTGGAGTAACTGCAATCTTCGCCACATCACCTCTGGATGCAAGAGAATGGACACGAGAGAATATATCTGCAGGAACGCCTTCGAAGTCATGATAGCTTCTTATAACTTTCATGCCTAAGCTATGGGCGGCTTCTTCTACATCACTTTTCTTTACATCGTCTTCAATGTCTACATAAGAAAAGCCCCCGTTCTTCATTGTATCAATCAAGAGGCTTCTTCTTGCTTTTTCCTGCAATGTACACTTTCCACCGTCAGATACACGGCGAAGAGTAAGAATTACAGGAATATCAACCATTGAGGGAAAATCTGCAGCCTTAGCCACTTCAGAGGGTGAAAGAAGATCCAATCTAAGTTCACAAATATCTACATAGTCCTTATTATCAGCAAGGGCTTTAAGATTATCTAATATTGTTGGTCCAGATAGTGTAAGACAAATCAAAACTCACTCCTCCGGGGTGATTGTATTAGTTGAAGAGAAAAGGTTCAACACAATAATGTATAAAAACTGCATATTCATAGAAAATTATGCAAGTTTTTTATTTATTACTGTCGATAAACCTCTCAAGATATCCTGAAACATATTCTGCCCAGCTATATTGAGCCATAAACTCCCCTTCGAAGTTTTTCAACACACCCTTGTCTCCGCGTTTGAACTTGTAGTAGTCGCAGTCAATCTTGGAGGCATCTACTGCAAGAGAATTGTATGATCGGATAACTACTGCTTCAGAGCCTACTTCCCTAAGGCTCTTCATCATAGCAGTGATGATCTGCTGCATATATGCCTGCTGAGAGGAATCGAACTCGCTGTCTTCAAAGAGTATTCCCGCAAGCTCTCTGATTGTGCAGCTTGCACCAGCTCTCAAGATAAGATAAGCAATAAGCTCCTTACTCTTACTTCTGGCAAACTTTATCAAGTTTCCTTTTGTATCAAAGACGTCGAAGTTTCCGAAACACTTGGCAGTAAGAAGGACATTACTGTTATCTTTAACCGGGAATCTCAAATGCTCCAGTTCTTTTCTGATCTTTTCTTCAGACACAGGCTTCATTACATATCCGGAAGCATGAAGGCTCATGGCAGGAAGAGCATACTCGTCATAACCTGTAACAAATATAATATTTGTCTCAGGAGCCTTTGCCTTGATGGCTTCAGCCAATTCCAATCCTGTCATGCCTCTCATTCTTATATCAAGAAAAGCTACATCTGCCTTATTGGTCTTAATCCACTCGACTATTTTCTGAGGCCTGGAAAAACTGAATACTTCTGCATCAGGTTTAACTGTCTTCACCAAATCTGTAAGCATTTCCAATGCCAAGGGTTCATCATCAGCTGTAATGATTGTCATTCCTAAACCTCCAAAAACTACCTATATTTTCCTTTTCATTGCCCCCAGTTGTCAAGGCAAAACCAATCATTTGAATGATGCTTTGCGCATCAGTGGAACATCTTCCTTAATTCACTCCCTTTTTCTATACTCTTATTGGAGTAAAAAATGAAAAACCTACAGGTTCAGGAACTAACCCTCGCCTTTGCAGATAGAGAAATACTTAGAGATGTTTCGTTCAATATGAATGAAAAGACAAGATGTGCCCTTGCTGGAGCCAATGGATGCGGCAAGTCTACTCTTTTAAAGGCTTTGACAGGAGAAATACAAAGCGACAGCAGAAAAGTCAGCATTACAAAAGGCGCCAGGATCTCATACCTGCCACAGAGTGATATTGTTCTGGGTGGAAAGTCCGTCTACGATACGGCAGAAGAAGGTTATGCAAGATTCCAGTCTATTCTAGATGAAATAAAAACATGTGAAGAAAGAACAGAATGCGGCGGCAACGAGGCTATGAATGCTGCAGAAAGGCTCTCTGAACTACATGAAACTCTTATAGACAGCGGTTACTGGGACCGTAAGTCAAGGATTGAAACCATACTTATGGGTCTCGGGTTCGTTGTATCAGATTTTTCGCGCCCGGCAAAAGAGTTCAGCGGTGGATATCAGATGAGAATAGCACTAGCAAGAATTCTAGTTGAGAACCCAGATTTTCTTCTTTTGGACGAACCTACAAACTACTTGGACATTGAAGCTATGACATGGCTTGAAGACTATCTCAAGGGCTTCAATGGAGGTTTGATGGTAGTCTCCCACGACCAAGAGTTTCTCGATGATCTTGTTACTGAAGTATATGAACTTTTTAATGGAAAGCTGACACGCTATGCAGGTAATTACACTAAGTACACAGAAACAAGAAACATGGAGATCGAAGCTCTGGAGAAAGCGAGAAAAAAGCAGGAAGAGGAAATGGAGAAGACTGAAGAGTTTATTGAGCGCTTCAGATATAAGGCGACAAAAGCCAAGCAGGTCCAATCCAGAATAAAGATGATGGAGAAAATCGAAACTATCGAGGTTCCTGGACACTTAAAGAAGCTGCACGTCTCTTTCCCTCCTTCACCCCACTCTGGAAACGATGTAATGGTTGTTGAGAACCTAGAAAAAAAGTATGGCGACAACACTATATATAAAGACTTCTCTTTCCTTGTATCAAAGGGTGAAAGACTGGCTATCACTGGCCGTAACGGAGCAGGAAAATCCACTCTCCTTAGAATACTTGCTGGCGTAGATAAAGATTACTCAGGCATAGTTAAAGATGGAGCTGGAGTAATAAAGGGATACTTTGCCCAGGATACAGAGAAGACTCTTAATCCAAATAATGACCTCATAGAGGAGTTGGAGACCGTTGCAGACACAAAAGACCAGCCAAGGCTTAGAAATATGCTTGGCGCCTTCTTGTTCTCAGATGACGACGTATTTAAGAAAGTAAAAGTCCTTTCTGGAGGAGAGAAGTCCAGGCTTGCTCTGTTAAAGATTCTTCTTCATCCATCAAACCTTCTACTTCTGGATGAGCCTACCAACCACTTGGACATCAACGCAAAAGATATGCTCTTGGAAGCTATAAAGAACTATGAAGGAACTGTAATCTTCGTCTCCCATGACAAGCACTTTATAAAGAACCTGGCTACAAGGATTCTTTATATCAGTCAGGATGGTCCTGAGTTCTTCACTGGCGGCTACGATTACTTCGAATACAAATTGGAAGAAAAAGAAGCCAAGTGGAAGGTAGAGAGAAGCAAGGAAAAAGAAAAAGTTGAGATCAAACCCACTTCTTCTTTCCAAGAGATGAAGGCAAAGAGAAATAAAATAAGGTCCTTGGAGAAGGAACTGGAGTCAATCTCCAAAGAAATCGAGAGTCTTGAACATGATATCTCTATACTTTCTGCCGAAACAGAAAAAAGCGAAGTCTACTCTGTTCCAGAGAAAATAAAGAGTGTCATGAAGAAAAAAGAAGAGAAAGAAAAGGCTCTGGAAGAGAAAGAGGAACTGTGGCTGGAAAAAAGCGAAGAGTTGGAGGGCCTCAATGGAGAGAATAATTGAGCCCACTCCCCTTCAGAAGGAGTTTTCTTACCTCTTTCCATCTTTAGTATTGGCCTCTTCTTCTCCCAATAGAAAAAAACTCTTGGAAGAAGGTGGAAGCAGAGTATCTGTATTTGTACCTGAAACAGATGAAATCAATAAAGGCCTTGATTACATTTTCCTGATGGAAAGAAATGCTAAAGCCAAGATGGAGGCATATCTCTCCTCCCCTTCTTTCTCCCCCGCGCTTCCTGCCATCAGCGCAGATACCCTAGTACACATCGATAATAAGCTATTGGGTAAACCCAGAGATATAAATGACGCAAGAAAAACCCTTCGCTTATTATCGGGAAGACGACAGAGTGTTTTGACAGGCTGTGCCTTATATGAAAAAGAATATGGAGTCACACTTTTTTGCGATGAAGCTGAGGTTGTATTCAAAACTTTAAGTGACGAAGAAATCGAGTCCTACATCGCTCTTGGTGAATGGCAGGGTGCCGCAGGAGGATATAGGCTACAGAAGAATGGATGGAGACTTGTAGAATATATCCATGGAGACTGGACTACTGTTGTAGGACTACCTATAAAAAGACTAATAGAAATAAAGAATTCTCACCCAAGTAGTTCGTCATAATGCTCCAGTCCTAACTGGAGTATTTTTGTTATATGTTCGTCCGACAGACGGTAAAGAATACTTCTACCGTCTTTTCTGAACTTAACAAGTCTGGAGGAACGAAGAATCTTTAGCTGCTGGGACACTGCAGATTGGCTCATCTTCACTTTTTCACTGATAGTTCCTACGTTGCATTCTTCATTCTCCCATAGGACGAAGAGTATTCTGAGCCTTGTAGGATCTCCGAATACTTTGAAAAAGTCAGCCATATCCACAATTTCTTCTTCACTGATTACTTTTTCTTCCATCATTGTCATCATTCCTTAAATTTTATATATAATAGTGCAATTAAGGGGAAAAATCAAAGAAAGGAGAAAGGAGCTATAGATGACCATAGATAACAAGAAGGCAAAGATCATTCTAGAAGACGGATGTGAATTCGACGCTGATATTATCCACGACAATATGGGGTCAAAGAGCATTGATATTTCCGGACTAAGAAAAGAGACTGGATATATCACATACGACCCAGGTTTTATGAATACCGGCTCTTGTATGTCTAGTATCTGCTATATCGATGGAGAGAAAGGCATCCTTAGGTATCGTGGCTATGATCTTGAAGATTTGGTTTCAAAGTGTGACTTCATCGAAGTAGCTTACCTCATGGTAAAAGGAACTCTTCCTAACCTGGAGGAAAGAAATAAGTACATGCAGCTTTTGAACAAGCACAGCCTCTTACATGTAAACATGAAACAGTTCCTGCGCAACTACCCTTCAGACGCCCATCCTATGAGCATTCTCACGGCCATGATTGCATCCCTTTCCGCTTTCTATCCAGAGCTTGAAGAGAGAGACCCTGAAGAAAACATCGACCTTACAGTGACAAGACTTCTCTCCAAGATGAGAACTATAGCTGCTTATACTTATAGGCAGATGAATGGTTTGGAGTTCATCGACCCGAAATATGAATACTCATACTGCGAAAACTTTTTGAACATGATGTTCCATACTTCAGTCAATGGATATACTCCAAACCCAGTACACGTAAACGCTCTCAACAAATTGTTGATTCTCCACGCAGACCATGAGCAGAACTGCTCCACCACTGCAGTTCGTCTTGTAGGAAGCAGCGAAGCCAACCTCTATGCCGCCGTGGCTGCTGGTTGCTGTGCTCTTTGGGGACCAAGACATGGCGGAGCCAATATGGAAGTCATGAACATGCTCTCAAAGATTCAGAACGATAAGATGAGCATCGACGAAGCAATAAGAAAAGCTAAAGATAAAAACGACCCGTTCCGTCTCAGTGGCTTTGGTCATCGTGTCTATAAGACTTTCGACCCAAGGGCAAAGATTGCAAAGAGAATATGTCTGGAAGTAATGGAGACCACACACACAAACGATCCTTTGTTGGATATAGCCATGGAGCTTGAAGAGAAAGCTACTCATGACGACTACTTCGTCTCCCGTCACCTTTATCCGAACGTAGACTTCTACACCGGCATTACATTCCGTATGCTGGGTATTCCTGCAAACCTCTACACAGTAATGTTCGCCATGGGTAGACTCCCTGGTTGGATTGCACATTACTTGGAGTGGAGACATGACGAGTATATGAAGATAGGTAGACCTAGACAGGTATACACAGGCTCTCCTCTAAGGGAAGTAAAGCCAATTAACGAAAGATAAATGTCCCCCGGATTCCATACTTCAATCCGGGGTTTTATTTTATATCGTTTCTTTGCTAGCATTATGGAGGGAGGAATCATATGGAAAAGGGAAAGGTAAAGTGTGTCATATTCGACTTCAACGGCACGCTCTTCTTTGACTATAACGAAAATAAAGACGCTTGGAATATTGTAGCCTTAAAGCATAGAGGAAGTGAGTTTGGAGAAGAAGAATATCTCTCTATGATGGGAAAAACAGATAGAAGATGCGCTGAATATATAAAGAGAGACGGCACAGACCAAGAACTTGATGCCTTAAGTGAAGAGAAGGAAGATATATACCTAAGGCTTCTTGTAGAGAGAAATATAAGACTAGAGAAGGACGCGGTCTCTTTTATCGAGGAGTGCAAAAGAAGAGGCGTAAGAGTAATGATCGCCTCCTCCGCTCCCAAGATGAATATGGATTGGTATATCAAGAACCTTAATCTAGGAGACTATTTCGATATCTGCGACATCGTTGCTGGAAGAGATGATATCCCCTCCAAGCCCGCTCCAGATATCTACATATATACCCAGCGTTTAGGTGGATTTGAAGGAGAAGAATGCATCGCCTTTGAAGATGCGCCGGGAGGCTTGAAGTCTGCTCTTGGGGCAGGATTTAAGAGAGTTTATGCAATAAAGAGCCCTGGAATGAATCTGGAAGAGACTGGAAAACTGGCTCCCCTTGTGGACTGGAAGTGGGCTCTGGAAAATATAGATAAAGTGTTGGCATGAAGAAAGGGGCTCAGCCCCCTTTCTTTTCTATTCTTTTATTTGCGTCTTCTTTTATCAGCGTATAGAAGGTGGATATAAGAGGAATAAACACTAGCATTCCCACGACACCAAATAGGCTTCCTCCCAACGTCACCGCAAAGAAGACCCAAATGGCAGGAAGGCCTACTGAAGAGCCCACTACGCGAGGGTAAATCAAGTTGTTCTCAATTTGCTGCACAACTAGAAACACAATAACGAACGCTAGTGCCTTGACTGGGCTTTCCAAGAGTATCAAGAACGCACCTACAAAACATGCAATAAATGCTCCCACTATTGGAAGGAGAGCTGAGAACATTACCACCACTCCGATCATTACAGCATAAGGCATTCTAAGGACAGAGAGCACAACCATAAATATAGTACCAAGTATTACTGCCTCAAGACACTGTCCTGTGATGAAAGAAGAGAAACTGTTATTAAGGACTGAAACAAAGTGGTCGATTCTCTCTCTCATTTTCTCCCCAAGGTATGCACGCTTGAGGGTATTTATTTGACTCCCCAATCTCTCTTTCTCTCCTAGTATATATACTCCGAACACAAGGGAGACAAAGAAGGAGGCTACAGTACTTACAACTTGGCTGGCTGCCGTAAATGTAGAGGAGAGTATTGCTCCTATTCCACTTTTCAAGACAGGTAAGAGCTTATTCCAGAATGATTCCCAGTTTTCTTCCAAGGCCAAAGATAGATCAGGAATATCTTTTGATGTAAAAGGCAAGTGACTTTCAATAAAAGCACCAACTTTCTCCAAAGCTCCAGGAACCTCTCTCCCTATACTCTGGACGGCACTGACTATCTCAGGAACGACAGTAATAAAGAGAAGCACCACCAAAAGCGCCACAAAGAGAAGAGATAGTATAATTGATAAGACTCTTTTAAGCTTCTCTCCCTTGCCTTTCAAAAAAAAGAGAAGTTTTCTTTCTATGAAAGACATAGGTAGGTTCAGTACAAAAGCAATTGCTCCCCCCAATATAAAGGGCTTGATTATACCCAGTATTATCCCTAATACTCCAGTAATTCTATCCCCGTACAAGAGAAGAGCAAGAACCAATACAATAGCTAAAAAAGATGTTGCTATCTCTTTTTTGTTATCATTTTTTTGGATCAATATTCGAGTTCTCCATATATTTAGCCTTGATAGCCTTTAGGAAAGTGGCTGTGTCTACACTCTTAACACTCTTTCCGCTGACTGTTACTCCACCTTCCACCAGAGAAGATAGATCTTTTGTCATGATTCCATCTTCAATTGTATCTAAGGCAGCTTTCTCCATGTTGTCGGCAAAAGTTATAAGAGATTCGATTCCATCCAGCTCCCCCCTCTTTCTAAGTGCCCCTGTCCAAGCAAAGATAGTGGCCATAGGATTAGTTGAAGTAACTTCACCCTTAAGATACCTATAGTAATGGCGTGTAACTGTTCCGTGGGCGGCTTCATACTCATAATATCCATCAGGAGAAGAAAGGACGCTGGTCATCATAGCCAAGGAACCGAAAGCTGTGGAGACCATATCGCTCATAACATCGCCGTCATAGTTCTTGAGTGCCCATACAAAGCCACCTTCACTTCTTATGACTCTTGCTACAGCATCGTCGATGAGAGTGTAGAAGTATGTAATTCCCTTCTCTTCGAACTTCTCTTTATACTCTTCTTCATATATCTTCTGGAATGTAAGCTTGAAAGTCTCATCATACTTCTTGCTGATGGTATCTTTTGCACTGAACCAAAGATCCTGAGAAGTGGAAAGAGCATAGTTAAAGCAGGAGCGGGCGAAAGAAGAGATTGAAGAGTCTTTGTTATACTGCCCCATAAGAACTCCAGGACACTCAAAGTCATAGATGGTCTCCCTTGTCTCATTTCCGTTTTTATCTGTGAACAACAACTCAGCCTTCCCTTCTGTGGGGACCCTGAACTCTGTTGCCTTGTAGATGTCGCCATAAGCGTGCCTAGCGATAGTTATTGGTTTATGCCAGCTCTTTACACTGGGCTTAATAGAAGGAGTGACAATTGGAGTTCTGAATACTGTTCCATCCAAGATGGCTCTTATTGTTCCATTTGGACTCTTCCACTTCTTCTTTAAGTTGTACTCACTCATTCTGTCTTCGTTCGGAGTAATGGTAGCACACTTGACTCCAACTCCAAGACGCTTAATGGCTTCAGCACTTTCAACTGTCACCTTGTCATCAGTGTTGTCTCTATTCTTCAAGCCCAAGTCATAGTACTCGGTCTTCAGGTCAACAAAAGGTAAGATGAGCTCGTCCTTGATCATGCCCCAGATGATTCTTGTCATCTCATCGCCGTCTATCTCCACAAGAGGAGTCTTCATTTTTATTTTTTCCATTTAGTTACCCTTTATTTCGTTTAGTCTGCCACCAGAGAGCAAAGTCTTCTTCTGAGTGTCGGTAGCAAAGAGAGTGAGAGGAATATCCTTACCAGTTGTAAGGTCCTTTAATATAAACTCGCCCTTCTCGAGAGAAGAATAGACATTACTTAGCTCCAACTTGTCTCCATATTTAATGGATTCATAGTCCTCTGCATTCTTAAAAAGAAGCGGAAGAATACCGAAGTTACAGAGGTTTGCCTGGTGAATCCTCTCTATGGTTACTGCAACTACCGCTTTTACACCCAAGTACATAGGACAGATGGCGGCATGCTCTCTACTGGAGCCCTGGCCATAAGAAGAGCCGGCAACAATAAAACCGCACTCCCCTTCGTCCCTAAGCTTTGCTGCTCGAGTAGCAAAATCAGGATCCACAGGATTAAATACAACCTGACTGTAACGAGGAATATTTGATCTATACTTCAAATACTGCCCGGCAGGCATAATGTGGTCTGTAGTAATTTTGTCACCAACCTTGATCCACACGGAGCCCTTGATAGAATCAGAAAGGGCTGTATTTGATGGAGGCTCTCCAATATTCGGGCCACGCTTGATTACTTCACCGTTTTCATGTGGATATATAAACATGGAGTCATCTATGATGAAGGAGTCTGTATATTTGACGCTCTCAATATCACTCTCACACTCCAGAGGATTTGAGAACTCTCCCTTTACAGCACTCCAAGCAGCTGTCTCTGGGCTGACAAGATATACCTGTGCACTCTTGGTACCGCTTCTGCCTTCAAAATTTCTATTGTTTGTTCGTAGTGATACGCTGTCTGTTCCTGGTGACTGGTGGTTACCAATACAGAAACCACAGGCACTTTCAAGAATTCTTGCCCCTGCCTTTATGAGAGTCTCCAAAGTACCGTCACTTGCTATCATCTCAAATACGGCTCTAGAACCTGGAGCGATGCCTAAAGATACGTTCTCTGGGATTCTCTTTCCTTCCAATATCTTTGCAACCTTTCTCAGGTCATAGTAGCTACTATTGGTGCAGCTTCCAATCAATACCTGATTGATCTTCATGCCTTTCAGGCTTTCTACACTCTTAATATTTCCTGGAGAGTGTGGACAAGCTGCAAGAGGCTCCAGAGAGGAAAGATCTATTTCAAATCTATCGTCATACACAGCATCTTCGTCTGCCTCAAGTGCAACCCAATTCTCTTCTCTACCCTGCCCTTTTAAGAACGAGTAAGTAATTTCATCGGATGGGAAAAGAGATGTAGTTACACCACACTCTGCACCCATATTTGTGATAGTGGCCCTTTCAGGTACGCTGAGAGTCTTTACACCTTCCCCTGTGTACTCGAAGACTTTGTTTACATTTCCGTTTACACCATAGTGTGAGAGGACTTTCAGTATTACATCCTTGGCGCTTACAAATGGTCTTAGTTTTCCTTTGAGGACAATGTTGATTACTTTTGGAGCAACCATTGTATACCCGACACCAGCCATTGCGAGAGCTACATCCAAGCCTCCGGCACCGAATGAAAACGATCCTACTCCTCCGGCAGTAGGAGTATGGGAATCGGAACCGATAAGCGTCTTTCCTGGAAGAGCAAATCTTTCCAGGTGGACCTGATGACAGATTCCATTTCCAGCTCTGGAGAAGACCACGCCCTTTTCGTTAGCAACGGTTCTCAAGTATTCATGGTCGTCAAAGTTTTCAAAGCCTACCTGGACTGTGTTATGGTCAACATAGCTTACGGCTAGCTCATTCTTGACTTTGTCCAGCCCCATAGCTTCAAACTGAAGATATGCCATGGTGCCTGTTGCATCCTGAGTAAGAGTCTGATCGATTTTGACAGTAATTGTCTCTCCGGCCTTTAAGTTTCCTTCCAATAGATGGGCGGAGAGAATCTTGTAACACATTGTCTTTCCCATAATTACCACCTTTTCGACAATTTACTTCTTTTTGTAAATCCAAACAAGGCGATATGGAAAAATAGAAAGATAGGTGGCAGGAAAAGCCACCTAAATTTACATGTTTTCAGCAATATATCGGGCTACGTATATACCTGAAGCCGAAGCATGGGACAGTGAATGGGTTACTCCACTACAGTCTCCTATAACAAACAAGCCTTTATGTCTGGTTTCCAAGTTGTTGTCTATGGAGACTTCCATGTTATAGAACTTGACTTCTACGCCATAGAGGAGAGTATCGTCATTAGCTGTTCCTGGCGCTATCTTATCAAGGGCATATATCATTTCAATAATGCCGTCCAATATTCGTTTAGGCATTACAAGAGACAGGTCTCCAGGAGTTGCTGGGAGTGTAGGAGTAATAAAACTCTTGGTTATCCTCTTTTCTGTAGAGCGCTGTCCCCTGATAAGGTCTCCAAACCTCTGGACCATCACTCCCCCACCAAGCATGTTGGAGAGTCTGGCAATAGACTCGCCGTAGGAGTTGGAGTCATTGAAAGGCTCTGTAAAGTGTTTTGAAACTAGGAGTGCAAAGTTAGTATTCTCTGTCTGCTTCTCTTTGTCTTCGTAGCTGTGTCCGTTTACAGTGACGATTCCATTTGTATTTTCAGTGACAACTGCACCATAAGGGTTCATACAGAATGTCCTCACAAGGTCCTGATATTTTTCAGTCTTGTAGACAATCTTACTTTCATATAACTCATCTGTTATGTGCTTGAAAATCTCAGCTGGGAGCTCCACTCTTACACCGATGTCTACTCTGTTGCTTCTGGTTTCAATTTCAAGTTCCTTAGAAACTGTCTCCATCCACTTGCTGCCGCTGCGTCCCACGCTTATTACACACTTAAAAGCATCAAAGTCACCTTTATCGGTAGTGATATGGTAGCTTCCGTCACACTTCTCCACATGCTCAACACGTGTCAGGAAATGAAACTCAACTTTATCTTTGAGATGGTTATATAGATTTTCCAGCACTTCATAGTTTATATCAGTACCTAGATGACGGACTGATGCATCCAATAAATGGAGGCCATTACGGAGGCATTCGGTCTTAAAAGAAGATGACGCTGTAGAGTATAGCTTTGTCTTGGCTCCACCGTAGTTGCAGTTGATGGTGTCCACATATCTCATAAGCTCGATGGCTTCTTTTTTACCGATGTACTGGTGTAGGTTACCGCCAAATTCATTGGTTATGTTGTACTTTCCATCACTGAAAGCTCCCGCTCCACCAAAGCCATTCATTATTGCACATGTAGAGCAATGGATGCAGTTCTTGATCCTTACTCCATCAATTGGACACTTTCTCTTTTCCAGAGGATTTCCAGCTTCCAACACACAGATCTTTAGTTCCGGTTTTAGACGAACAAGTTCAAAGGCTGTAAAAATTCCTCCTGGACCTGCTCCAATAATTGCACAGTCGTATCTCATATAATTTGAACTTTACTCAAAACGAAATAAAAGAGCAATTGTCTACTTTCTCTTTATCGCTAAAACCAAAGACTCTACAATTACAGTAATAAGAGAAATGATAGTTATTGTCAGCACCAGAGTTTTGAATGAGAAGTACTGATAAACAAAGCCTCCAACCAAGCTTCCAACGATGGTTCCGATTGTCAACAACACTTCATGTATAACCATCCTTTTATGTCTCTCTTTAGCTCCTTCCGCTCCATGGAATATAGAGAGGTTATAAGAAAGGGCGAATACTGCTCCATATATGGCAAATAAGACGGCGTATGCAGGAATAGACTTGAAAGCAAGTAGAAGAAAGGTCAAAAGTGCAAATACAACCTGTGATAGTATTATTGGTCCTACCCCCTTCTGCCATGCCCTTACCTTCTGCATAATAAGGAATGCAATAGTGACGCTTATTCCCCTAAACAGGAGAATATTTCCTGTTATAGACTCCGAGTAACCTAGGTTATCCAGGGCATATTGGGGGAACACTGTCAAAACCAGTGAGTATCCAGTGTAGACAAGTAATACTCCTATCCACGAAGGGAAACGGAGAGGAGAAGAGTTATCTACTTCAATGACATCTTCTTTCTTATCTTTGCTGTCATAGCTTTTACCAGAGAGAGCAACAAGTAGAGCGGAAACAAGGAAGAATAAACAGCCAGACCAAATGCTGAGACGTGTAGAGTATTCGGAGACAAAGCCAGAGAATGATGTAGCAAGCCCTACGCTGAAAGACCAGGAAAAGTTAAAGAGCGTAAGACGGGAAGTCAGTTCACCTCCCTCCTTTCCTCCTGTTATCCAAGTCTCCATATTAGTCCATAACAGTGATTGGAAAAGCCCATAAAATATCAGGTCCATCATTATTAAGGCTTCGTTTCTTAAAAGTGTGAGGATGACTCCGGTAAGAGCCATTCCTATATCAGCCATAAGTATTCTCGTCTTTCCGTTGATGCTTGGGAGTACCTTTGGCATAAGGATGCAGCCTAGAAAGTATAGTGTAGGATAAATTGATGATGCGATTCCTATACCTACACTGTCTATTCCACACTCTCTGAGATAATAAACCAGCGTAAAATTGAATATGACTATGGCCCCTTGAGATAAAAACGAAGACAAGGCCAATTTATTTTCTGTTTTGATTAATGCCATGGGCACAATGTTATTTCTTTGAAAAACTCTCATCAAGATGGAATAGGTCAATTACCCCATTAAGAGGGAATGTTGCAAGAATCGAGGGTTTTGACATAAACTAATTGTTGTGAACGACAACATCTTCATAAACCCAGTATTCTGGTCGGCACTTATGGCTATGTTTACAGCACAGCTTGCTAAGTGTTTTGTTGAAGCATTTATAAATAAAAAATGGAGTTTTCATCCCTTCTTTACCAATGGAGGGATGCCTTCAAGCCATTCAGCATCTGTAGCTGCATTGGCAAACTCCATCGGCATGGTAAATGGATATGGATCCACGCAATTCGTTTTTGCCCTCCTATTTGCCTTCATTGTCTTTAACGATGCAATAAACGTAAGGCTCGAAACAGGAAAACAGGCCCAGACCATTAACCAGTGGTCGAAGCTGTTACAGGAAATGCTCTCTCCTGAAGCCTTTCATGAAGAACACTTCAAAACTCTTGTTGGCCACACAAAGCTTCAAGTTTTGTGGGGTATAATCGTAGGCATAATTGTCAGTACTTTTATTACAGTCTGGTTCTAAATGGGAAAGAAAAATAAACAAGACCCTTCATTATTATTTGACCAATACTACAGAGAAATCTGGTGCGATAGATGGCTTGACTTAAAAGAGGCCTTAAAAGAGGAAAAAAACACTCAAGTCTCTATTGATGAGACAACACCTCCGTATTGGCTTGATGAAGCTTCTCTTCTCACGGCTTCTCTTCTTCCAGTCTCTATCGGTTCCACTGTCCTCGATATGTGCGCCGCTCCCGGAGGAAAGAGCCTTGTTCTGGCAAGAGCTATGGGCAAGACAGGCTTTCTTACAGCAAACGACAGATCCCCCGATAGAAGAGAGAGGCTGAGAAAGGTATTGTATTCTCTCACTGATGACATAAGACCCGAGATAAGAATAACTGGCTTCAATGCAGAAAGCTGGGGCTTATATGAGAAAGATGTTTATGACGCTGTCCTACTGGACGCACCCTGTTCTTCTGAGCGCCATGTACTTAATGATGAGAAATATCTTTCCCAGTGGTCACAAACAAGACCTAAGCGTTTAGCTATTTCGCAGTATGCCATGCTCTCTTCTGCATTAATGGCAGTAAAGGAGGGAGGATATATCCTCTACTCCACTTGCTCCATTAACCCGGGTGAGAATGAAGAAGTGGTGCAGAAGCTTTTTAAGCGCCATGCCATGGAAGTGGAGGAAATTCAAGAAATCCCCTCTTGGGCTGAAAAAAGAAAATATGGGGCTATGGTTCTCCCTGATAAATCTGGAGGAAGAGGGCCCATGTATTTCTGTCTATTAAAGAAGGTAAAAAATGAAGAATAAAGTAGCCATAACAAAGTGTGGAAAATATGAATATGAGGAAATCAAGAAGAGCTTATACACTCTTATTGAAAACACAGACTTTCCAGATGTGAAAGGAAAGAAAGTCCTTGTCAAACCAAATATCCTCTCCGACTCAAAAGCGGAAAAGAATATTACAACTAATCCACTTGTGGTGAAGGCTGTAATAGAAATAGTAAAAGAGAGGGGTGCAGAGACTATATGGTGTGGTGATTCACCAGGTATGCCAGGCCCAAAGTTTCGTGGTGAAGGCTGCGGGATTTGGGATGTAGTTGAGGAAACAGGTGCCACTTGGGTTGATTTCTTTGACGGAGCAAAACCTACAGTATTCTGGAATAAAGTCAAAGCCCCACAGTGCAGATTCCTCACAGAGGCAGATGTAGTGATCTCTGTATGTAAAATGAAGACTCATCAGCTTATGTACGCAACGGGAGCTGTGAAGAATATGTTCGGGACAATCCCAGGATTAAATAAGAGCCCTATGCATCTTTATGCCAGAAGTCCAGAGAACTTTGCAAAGCTCATTCTATCTATATTCCGCGTCCACGAGCCGGAGTACTCTGTAATGGACGCTATCATTTCAATGGAGGGAGCAGGACCCGCCAACGGCACTCTACGTCAGACAGGACTCCTTCTAGCCTCCTCATCTGCCCTTGCGTTGGATAAAGCCGAAGCTATCCTTATGGGATATGACCCGAAGGACATTCCTATTCTCAGGGAAGCTGAGAGGGAAGAGAAAGGCTCCACTGATGCCTTATATACTCTTCTAGATCCAGAGAAAGAGACGATTAAAGACTTTAGACGTGTGGAGAAGAAAAAGAGAGGACTAATTAACTCTCTGCTCCTGCCATTCCTTACAAGGTTCTTCGACAGGAAAATGGCAGAGAAAAGAAAAGCTCCAGAGTTCTTGGCAGAAAATTGCAGACGATGCAAGAAGTGCGTAGACGTCTGTCCAGCAAAGGCCCTCACTCTTGATAAAGACCATATCGAGATCGACACATCAAAATGCATACGCTGTTACTGCTGCCACGAGATGTGCCCCTTTGACGCTATAAAGATTGATGCTGATAAATGATACATACTCTCCCTTCTCTCGAGACAACTTGATAAGAGAAGGGAGTTTTCTTTAGGTACAAAGAAATAACAAGAAACGTTAGGTTATGTAACATGAAAAGAGATTTTTTTCTTTTTGAATATTCTCTAAAATCTAATTGACCTCTCTCTTCTTTTTTGCCATATTAGCCGGGTGTCACTTGATTTAGCATCTCTATTAAATCCAGAACAGTATAAGGCAGCCTCTCAGATTGAGGGGCCAGAATTGATCATCGCAGGAGCTGGAAGCGGTAAGACAAGAATGATTACTTACCGCATCGCCTATATGCTTAGTAAAGGCATAGACCAAAGTGAGATCCTTGCCCTTACATTCACAAACAAGGCTGCAAAAGAAATGGCAGACAGAGTAAGGGAGACTGTAGGAAAGAAGCTGGATAAACTTACCACAACAACTTTCCACTCCTTTGGTCTAGGACTACTGAAGATGTACATCCAATATCTGGGATATAGAAATGACTTCACACTTTATGATGAGAACGACAATATATCACTTATAAAGAACTGCATCGTTACACTTGGATATCAACTGGCTGACTACAACGTTCGCACACTGAGAGATTTCTTCTCACAGTACAAGACTGAGAGAATTCCTCTTCCAGAGAAGGGAACAGCTGTGAGAGAAATATACGATGAATGGCTTATGACACAAAAAGCCTACAATGTAGTTGACTTCGACGACTTGATCATCCTTCCTATTAAGATATTCGAAAAGAAACCGGAAATCCTAGAAAGAGTACAACTTAGATGGCGTTACATCATGGTGGATGAGTTTCAGGACACTTCCCTACTCCAATATAAACTTGTATCTATGATTGCAGCAAAATATAGAAACATTGCTGTAGTGGGCGACGATGACCAGTCCATCTACTCTTGGCGTGGTGCCAATTATCAGAATATTGTCAACTTCGAGAAAGACTTTCCAGAGAGAAAGGAATATAGGCTGGAACGTAACTATAGAAGTACAGGCAACATCCTCTCTGCTGCAAATGCTCTTATTGTCCACAATAAAGAGAGAAAAGATAAAAAGCTTTGGACAGAAAGCGGCGAGGGAGCAAGCATCTCGATCATGCGTCATCCTACAGGAGAGGAAGAGGCAATGTGGATAGCCACCCACATTAGGAAACTGATGAGGGAGCATCACTATAATTTTTCAGACTTCGGAGTACTTGTAAGGACAAACTCCCTTATGAATACTCTTGAGACAACTTTCGTGGAATCACAGATTCCTGTTCGAGTAAGTGGGGGTTCATCCTTTTTCGATAGAAAAGAGATAAGAGATATGCTTTGCTTTCTCAAAATTCTTGTCAATGAGAATGATGACAACTCTCTGTTACGTATTATTAATACTCCTCGTAGAGGAATAGGAAGGACCACAGTAGAGCGTCTAAGACGTTATGCAGATGAGAAGAACACTACTCTACACATAGCATTGGAAGAGCTTTCAGCAGCACCGGAATTTAGGGAATCAACAAGAAAAGCCCTACAAGATTTCATCAAGATGATTCATCGTTGGAAAGATATGGTAAACACGCCAGATCGTCTATTAGATACAATCGTCCAAGACACTTGTTATGAGGCTATGGTAAGAGAGGAATTTCCTGAATCAGACAAGGCTGTAGCCTTTAAAATGAGAGGTATCCAGTTCCTTTCAGAAAGGCTATCAAAATATCTAAAAGAACACAAAGATGCCACTCTACGAGACTATTTAAGATCAGTTTCAATAATAGGAGATGAAAATGATGATGACAAAAGTATGGTCAGTTTAATGACTATGCATGCATCAAAAGGACTAGAATTCAAAGTAGTATTTCTGGCAGGTATCGAAGACCATATAATTCCTTCAGCAAGAGCATTGGAAGAAGATAATAGAAACATCGATGAAGAGAGAAGATTGTTCTATGTTGCAATAACCAGAGCCAGAGAAAAACTCTACATCAATTATAGTGATACAAGGCGTGATAGAGAGGGAAAGGAAAAGACTACACTCCCTTCAAGATTCCTTGAAGAAATCCCTAATACTCTATTTCAAAATGAAGAAAAAACGCCGGAAGAAACACTGAAAGATAACATCAGCAGTGCTAAAGCTTTCTTGGAAATGCTTAAGAATAAAAATAAAAAATGAATGATTTCTATATAAATTAAATATAGAAATCATCGCGTTTTAACAAGTTTTAATTAATATATAAGATAAGATTTAAACAAAATAACTGTGATAATTAATGCTTATTAATTATTATCACCATACTTTTTAGAGAATTCTTTGAGAGCGAATCTAATACCTGCAGCCCAGCCAAGACCCATGTCAGAGAATATATTCTCAAGTTCCTCTTTAAAAGAAGGTTCAATAGAAAAAGTGGTTAAAATTTTCTTCTCTTTTGATTCTTTAGAACCAAAAACCTGCTTGGCTTTCTGCCCTTCAAGGCTCTCTCCAAATAGTGATTCTTCTTGTTTTCTTAGTGCCATCTTACAACCCCTCAGCTCCAAATAGATTTGTTGATTTTGAACAAAGCTTCTATAGTTCCAGGCTTTAGTCCTCGACCATTTACCCGATATTTCTGCGGAACTTTATGAGCGGTCTGAGCCTTTCTGAATAAAGGATCCACAGGAATTCTATACACGACATATTTACCAGAGTCACAGGCTTCTTTGTAGATTTCTTTAGCCTGTCTTACTCTCTCATCAAATGAATTGATGATGATTTTATTATGTTTTACAGAAGCTTTATAGTTCTTCTTGAGTTTAACAAGTTCATCAACAAAAATTTCAAAACCATCAAGGCTGAAAATTTCTGTTGTAATCGGGGTAATGACTTCATCACATGCAATGATTGCGGATCTCTCAAGCTTGCCCAGTCCTGGTGAAAGGTCGAGCAAAATACGCTCAAAAGTACCGGCAAGTTCAGCAACTAAATCTTGGATAATGAATGGTTCATCATTTAGCTTAGTCTCACTATAGTTTTTCAAGGATCCTCCAATACTGAAAGTAGGAAGAATGTAAAGACCCTCAATATCGTCAACTTTGACGATAGCGTCATTCCAATAACACCTTCCTTGGAGAACATCAGATAATTCAAACTTAGGAGCTACATTTAAGAACCATGAAGATAAGTTACCCTGCGGATCGCAATCTATCATAAGCGTCTTATGTCCAGACAAAGCGGACTGACAAGCCAAAGCACCACAGACACTTGTCTTGCCTACACCACCCTTCTGAAGATGAAACGCAATAGATTTTGCCATTACTTTACCCCAAATTTATATGTATTGTATTATCGAAATTATAAAATTACAAGTGTTATTTTATTATTTCAATTTAAAACATAATTACTTTTATATTTTAAATGTAAATAATTATATTTTTTTATACATTTATCATATTATACAGATATAGCTTTTATTTGTTTTACAATTTTTATTGTATAAAAAAGATTTGTGAAATAGTATTTATCATAGAATATTGAATAAAAATATTTAGAAGCTATATAAAAAAGATATAATTACTAGGAAAGAAAACTGGTAAAAACTATAAATTATCTATTCGACTACTAACTAAAATATATTGAATAATAATAAATCATATATTTTTCATAATACTATTATACATAATATGATATATAAAATATCGTTATTATATAATGTATATATGGTATACTATATATATTTTGATTACTTATATGTTTTTTAATAGGTTATAATATAGTATATATATTGTTAATACTTGAATTTATACAATACAACTTGCTCTTTTATACAAATATTATACGTAGTTAATATATATAGAAATATATTTTAATCTATATAATTCATATAATAACCATTAAATAATTATATATATATTGAACTTAATAAATAAAACCAGCTTTTATATTAGAAAGAATAAGTTTCAACATAGAATAAAAAAAACGATTATATAAGTTTTAAAAAATAATTATATTTTTTATTACAGTTTTAAAATAATTTATATATATTTTTATATGATTAATAATAATAGTTATACAGTTATAATATTTTATATATATTTATAATAACAGATTATATATAGTTTATAGCATTTAAAATAAATTTTTTATAAAAAATACACATCTTCTTATTATTCTTACATTTTATAATATAATATCAACATAATATTTCTATATTTATTATATAATATAAATATATTTTCTAATATTTATTTATAGTTATTATATAGTAAATATATGTATTATATGAATTATTTCTTATTTTTAGTATCATAATTTAACAGTTTTTAATTCACATTAATATTTAATATATTATAGTTATATTTTTTCTATATTATCATACCATATTATTTACATATATTATATTAGTTTTTTATGTTTACGATTTATATATCATATTTGTATTTAATGTTTAAGATATAGTTCCTATATAATATATAATATATAATATAATATATATTATAATATATATTTATAATATATTTCAATTTTATTATTTAATAATACATATATATATAACATAAGTTATTTATTAATTTTGATACATACT
>CAMEQB010000011.1 GCA_945932505.1 uncultured Spirochaetales bacterium | reverse complement strand
CTATTTTATACTTTTCACCATATTCTTTCTATTATTCATCCTTCTCTCTTCTATCGAGTTTTGCCCTTAGCTTAAGAGTTTCTGGATACAAAAGCTTTCCGCAGATTGCAGCACATGCGATTTTTACTACGT
Organism: uncultured Spirochaetales bacterium; assembly: GCA_945932505.1. GTDB lineage: Bacteria > Spirochaetota > Spirochaetia > Sphaerochaetales > Sphaerochaetaceae > Ornithospirochaeta. Next base: position 22,548 of record CAMEQB010000011.1, on the reverse strand, counting down.
CTCCTACGATAAATGGAGTGAGGCCTGTGGCTATTGCCTTTGCCCATGTTGTATCGAGTCTGACTTTTAGCCAAACTATTCCTACTACATAGATCACTACTTCCATAACAAGAAGTACTGCTACGTTCCACCATATGGAGTCTCTCTTTTTCTTTGCTAGGAGTGATCCAATAGGAGCGGATAATAAAAATCCGAAGATAAATCCACCGGTAGGACCAAGAAGGGCTGAGAGTCCTCCTCCGGAAGTAAAGATCGGAAGTCCAATCGCACCTAGCACAATATAAATGAGAAGGGACGAAAATGACGAAATGGGAGGTAAAAGGAGTGCCGACAAGAAAACAAACAATGTTTGTAGTGTCATAGGCACAGGAAACATTGGTATCCTGATAAATGCACCGGCAGCTACTAAAGCTGTAAAAAGGGAAATTAACATAATCATGGCCAAAGGATAGAAATCTTAGTGAAAAATAGTCAACCAATTTTTAAATGAGGTTTACAAACTATATTTATAGTTCTAAATTACTCACATGGATACGAAAGTTAAAGTTCTAAATATATTAAATGAAAACGAAGGAAGTTTTGTCAGCGGAGAAAGGATGGCCAATGAGATAGGAGTATCGAGAATGGCCATAAGTAAGGCTGTTGCCACCCTGACAGAACAGGGGCACACTATTGAAGCTTTAAAGCATAAAGGATACAAACTGGACGGTAAGAACGATGTCTTTTCAGAGGAGTCTTTGCGAGCCGCTTTGAAGGATAGTGGAATAACAGGATATTATTTAGCGGAAACAGTTTCTACCAATATAGATGCAAAGCGTCTTTCAAGCGAAGGCGTAAAGCCTCCATTTCTGGTATGTACAGCGAAGCAGACCGGAGGAAAGGGGCGATTGGGACGTCGTTTCGAGTCCCCAAAAGGTGGCGTCTATTTCTCTCTTGTACTCTCTGGAGACAAAATAGCCTCCCCCTCTTTAGTCACAATCTCCGCCGCCTGGGCTATCTCTGATGTGATGGAGCGTCTTACTGGAATAGAAACATCCATTAAGTGGGTGAATGATGTATACATAAAAGATAAAAAGGCTGTAGGAATCCTTACAGAAGGAATAGTAAACATGGAGGAAGGAGGACTAAGCCAAGTTGTAATTGGCTGTGGTGTGAACTTAAAGACAAAAAGAGAGGACTTCTCTCCTGAATTGCAAGATATCGTGACATCCTTCTATCCCGATGGAGAGAGCAGAGTAAAGAGAGTGGATGTAGTAAGCGAGTGTGCAAAAGCCATAATAAAAGCTCAGGAAATAGATTTCTTGGAGGAGTACAGAAAGAAATGCTTTGTCCTAGGAAAAGACATTTATGTAATTAGAATGAATGAAAAAAAGCCTGCGAAGGCTTTGAGAATAGATAAAGACGGACACTTAGTCGTCAGATATAACGATGGAAGCGTAGAATCTTTATCCAGCGGAGAAGTAAGCATCAGGTTCTGATACTTTACATAAAGGACTCTGATAGGTACCATCCTTATTGTTCACTCAATTATTCTGAGTATCATGATCAGACTGAGGTTTACCATGCTTTCAAGACTAAAAAACGAATGGAAAGAATTCCTTGAAAACTCTCTCAGAGAGTATTTAGGTTCAAATGAGATAGCTCCACTTTCAATGGGAGTGCCACCCAAAAGAGAAATGGGGGATGTAGCTTTCCCTATGTTCCCTTATTCAAAGGCTGCTAAGAAATCACCAAAAGATATAGCTGAAGATCTATATAAGAAGATGGGTGAGAATCACCCGATGGGCGAAGTAATACTTGCCGGCCCATATTTCAATGTCAAACTAGATATCTCGGCTCTTTCTTCTTCAATCCTGAAAGAAGTTGAAGAGAAGGGAGAGGAATATGGCAAGAGTGAGAGACTGAAGGGAAAAAAGGCAATGGTAGAGTTCTCTTGCCCAAATACAAATAAGCCTCTCCACCTTGGCCATATGAGAAATGACAGTATCGGAGAATCTGTTTCAGCCCTCATCAAGAGTCAGGGTGCAGATGTGATGAAAGTAAACCTTATTAATAACAGAGGTGTCCACATCTGTAAGAGTATGCTTGCCTATAAGACCTTTGGAAACGGAGAGACACCTGAGTCTACAGGTGAAAAGGGCGACCATTTTGTAGGACGCTACTATGTCCGTTTCGCTCAGTGGGAGAAGGAGGCGGAGGAAGAGAAGAAGAACAACCCTGACTGCGTCAACAATCCAGATTGGGTGGACCCGGGTGAGAAGGCTCAAGCAATGCTTAGAGCTTGGGAGAATGGTGACGAGGAAGTAAGGGCTCTCTGGCAGAAGATGAACAATTGGACTCTCCAGGGCTTGGAGGAGAGTTATAAAAACATGGGAATCTCCTTCGACAAGTACTACTACGAGTCAGAGACATATAAGTTTGGAAAGGATGAAGTGTTGAAGGGGCTTGAGAAGGGCGTTTTCCAGAAAGAAGAGGATGGAAGTGTTCAAGTTGACCTTGCCCCAATAGGCCTGGACAAGAAAGTCCTTCTTAGAAAGGATGGAACTTCCCTCTATATGACACAAGATATCGGAACTGCAATCCGCCGTCATGAAGATTGGCCTTTCGATTCCCTTATTTATGTTGTCGCTTCAGAGCAGAAGTATCACTTTACTGTTCTTTTTTATTGTCTTGGACTCCTGGGGTATACTTGGGCGAAAGAGCTTCACCACCTTTCCTATGGAATGGTTAACCTTCCTGATGGAAAAATGAAGAGCAGGGAGGGGACTGTCGTTGATGCCGACGACCTTTTGGAAGAGTTGACAATGCTTGCCAAGGCGGAAATCGAGAGTAAAAACAGAGAAGATGCAGTAGACGATGTCAATGAGACCAGTAGGAAAATAGCACTTGGCGCCCTCAACTACTATCTGCTGCAGGTATCTCCTACAAAAGATATGGTGTTCAATCCAAAAGAGTCCATCTCTTTCAATGGAAATACTGGTCCATATCTCCAGTACACAGGTGCCCGTATCTCTTCTATCTTGAGAAAGTATGAAGAGTCAGGAGAAAAGGATGTTCCATTTATGGGCGAGCTTCTCTCCAACGATGACGAAAAAGAGTTGTTGAAGCTTGTAGATACATTCCCGGAGATTGTTGAGAAAGCAGCAATGAACTATGACCCATCTATCATCGCTGGTTTCTTGTATGACCTTACAAAGACATTCAGCCACTATTACCACGATAACCGCATTCTCAATGCAGAGACAAAAGAGCTTGTAAAGGCAAGAGTAATGCTATGCTACATGATCAGCGTGGTAATGAAGAATGGCTTTGCTCTTATTGGCGTACCATTCTTGGAAGCAATGTAAGTTGCGTATGAAGGCGTTTAACGACGCCTTCTACTATTATATAGACAAACAGAACGTATGTTCAGTAAGATGTGTGCCATGAAAAAATATATTTTCTATATATTGGCATTGATTCTCATTGTCTCCTGTTCCTCCAATGTCTTTAGAGGTGAAGAGCAGATAGGTGACGATTATATTTCTCTCTCTTCCAAGGGCTTTGACGGAGAGAAGAGCTACAGAATAAAAGTAGCCTCAGACACTTCTGCTTCTTTGAATCTCAGTGTGGAAGAAGGAGTTCTTTCTATAGTGATAGATGGGGAAGAAGATAGGCCACTAGAAGGTAATTACTCTATTGAGTGGAACCAATTTAAAGATACCACCTTCCTCCTAAAGGAAGGAGAATACTCCGTTACCCTTAAAGGCAAAGATTTTGTAGGTAAGTGTAGGATAAGCTGGAATTAAACAATAAGAGACAATACTCCGACTAGAGGAGTGGAGAAATCTGCTTCTTCGTCTTCCAGTATTCTTTCTAGACTCATCATCAAGGCAGAGGAAAAGAGTGGAATAAGTGCTCTTTTCCTCTCTTCTTTAATATCGAATGAAGTTATGATTACAGAAGACTGGGACGATAGCATAAGATAGAGTGATCTGTACTCATCTTGTGCCGCCTCAAGGGTAAAATGAAGAGAGAAAACGACTCTCAGAAAGTGCCAGTTCTCTTCATCCAAGAACATATTCTCCCATTTATCTGCTGCTTTTGAGAGAACATCCTCTTTGTTGCCACTTAGATCAAGCTGGAATCCATTCTTCATTATCCTTTGGTGGCCCCTGGATAGCATTTCAGTAATAATTTCTTCTTTAGACTTGAAATAATGATACATCGTCGCCTTCGATAATCCCACTCTGCTAGCTAATGTATTGATAGTAAGAGAATCGATTCCCTCTGTGCTGACAATCTCTAAAGCAGTCCTGAGTATTTCGTCTTTTTTTTCCATATCTCTATATTATCAACCGAACGTTCGGTTGACAATTCGATTTTTCATGTTTTTTTTTAATTCTTTTATTTTTTTCTATTGAGGTAAAAAACAGAATGAAAGAGAATCCTAGTACAAAACTAAAGGTAAGGACAAATACATGTACGCATTAGTTGAAATACTCGGCAAGCAGTATAAGGCAGAAGAAGGCGCAGTACTCATTGTCGACAGACTCCCATTGGAAGCAGGTGCATCTTACGAAATCGATAAGGTTCTCGCTGTTGTTGATGGAGAGAATGCAAAGTTCGGTACACCATGTGTCGAAAACGCTAAGGTTCTCGCTACAGTTGGCGAAGAAGTAAAAGGTGATAAGGTCAAGGTCTTTAAGTTCCACAGAAGAAAGGGTTACAGAAGAACTCAGGGACATAGAGAAAAGTACACCAAGATCACAATCAACAAGATTGAAGGCTAAGGAGGCAACAGAATGGCACATAAGAAAGGTGGCGGATCATCCCGCAACGGTCGTGACTCCAATGCACAGCGCCTTGGCGTCAAAAGATTTGGTGGCCAGCTGGTAAAGGCCGGTGAAGTCATCGTGCGCCAGCACGGAACAAAGATCCATGCAGGAGAGAACTGCGGATGTGGATCAGATTACACTCTCTTTGCAAAGGTTGCAGGAACAGTAAAGTTCTACGAAAGAAAGAACAGAAAGTACTGCTCAATCGTTGCTGTTGAGGCAGAGAACTGATTTTAATTCGCCCGGGAAGCTATGTTTGGATTTTCAGACGAAACTTATATTGATGTTCAATCAGGGGATGGAGGCGCAGGTTGCGTCTCCTTCCGTCGTGAAAAGTTCGTACCTAAAGGTGGGCCTGATGGTGGAGACGGCGGAAGAGGTGGAGATGTTGTCTTTGTCGTAAAAGACAATCTCAGGACCCTTGGACATTTGAAAATGGTCAGAGTGTACCGCGCAGAAAATGGTCGCGGTGGTCAAGGTGCCAGAATGTATGGTAGGGATGGAAAGGATGTTGAGATTCCAGTCCCTCCTGGAACTGTAATCAAAAATGCAGAGACTGGCGAAATAATCAAAGATTTGACAGGTGAAGAAAGATATGTCTTCTTGAAGGGTGGAAAAGGGGGCCTGGGAAACTGGCACTTCAGAACTTCCACTCATCAGACTCCACGTTTCGCCCAACCGGGGGAAAAAGGAGAGGCCATGAGAATCGGTGTTGAGCTCTTAGTTATTGCTGACATCGGTTTTGTAGGGTTCCCTAACGCAGGTAAGTCGTCACTTTTAAATCTTTTGACAAATGCACGCAGTAAAGTTGCAGGTTATCCATTTACAACTAAGATTCCTCAGCTTGGTGTCTTGAGAATGTATGATCAGGACATTATTCTTGCTGACATCCCTGGTATTCTGGAAGGAGCCAGTGAAGGGCTTGGTATGGGATTTAAGTTCCTTCGCCATATTTCCAGGACAAAGGGTTTGGCATACCTTGTTGATCTAAGTGACGAAAACTATCTTACAGCCTTCGACAAGCTTTATGCTGAGTTGAACGAATATTCCGAAGATTTGGTCAAAAAACCATATGTAATCATAGGAACAAAGATTGACGAAGAGGGAGCGGAAGAGAGGTTTAGGGAGCTGAAAGAAAAGTACAAAGGTGTGGAGGTTTTGCCACTTTCCATCTATATGGATGAACTTTTGGATCCTGTAAAGAAGGCATTTGTTAAACTCAGCGGAGTACTTGATAACAAAAAGGAAGACAATGGAGGCTTTACTTCTGTTGTCAACAGAGATGCGGAGTATAGAGATGAAAACTGAAAAAAAGGCTCTCTTGGGAGGATCCTTTGATCCTGTACACATGGGGCATATCAATCTCTTTCACAACATCTCAAATCTCACTGATATCACGACTCTTTATGTAGTCCCGGCATATGTATCAGCATTCAAAGTCGGCCATCAAAGTGCAACCTTTGATGACAGAATGGCCATGCTGAACTATGCCATCCTGGATTACAGCGACTTATATCCCTTGGATGATTTATGTATCGTCGTCTCTGATTGGGAAGGGGAGCAAGGTGGCGTAAGTTTTACTTCCGAAACCATCAAGCATTTCTTTGACGAAATGGAAGACAACGGCAAAGTAAACTTCATCGTGGGCACAGATATTATCCCTACACTCCCTAGGTGGCATGACTGGGAATATCTGAAGAAAAACGTCAGATTCTATTGTTTTAGTAGAGGCGTAGAAAAAGTAGAGGTCCCTGAAGACGTGGAGATCGTTTTCATCGATAGTCCTTTGACAGATGCCTCCAGTACAGAGATCAGAGAAGGAAATAGAAGCATGCTTTCACCTTCAGTTTTGGAGTATATCGATGACACCGGATTATACAAAGATTGAAGAGTTTGTGAGAGCGAAACTAAAGCCATCCAGATTTATCCATAGCGAGGGTGTAATGGAGATGTCGGTGCTTCTATCTTCTCGCTTTGGCGTAGACGAAGAGAAAGCAAAAATAGCCGCTATATACCATGATGCATATAGATATGACAGTACACCTGAGTCCATCGCGATAGTCGAAAAGGGCGGTTATGAAGTATGGCCTGAGGAAAGAAAGGACCCTATGCTTCTTCATGGAGCTTTGGCGGCTGTCAACTTCGATAGAGATGCTGGATGCGTCGTCTCCTCAGATATGAAAGATGCTGTTCGCCATCATACTCTTGGTCACGTCTCAATGGGCAAGCTTGGAGGAATACTCTATATAGCAGATTACGCTGAAAAGGGTAGAAAACACTTAAGTGAGGATGAGAGGAGAGAGATACTCAGTAAAGATTCTCTGGAATCTATGATTATCTACATCCTCGATAGAAGCCGGGGCTATCTATTGTCTAAAGGAATAGAAGAAGCGGGAGTCAGTAAAGATCTCTATAAGTACTTGAAAGAAGGTGGACGCCTATGAAGAGGATTCTTTTTCTCTTACTGATTATTATTCTTCTTTCATCTTGTTCCAATAAAACAGAAAGCATTGGAGTCTGGAGTGAAGAGGGTGCTGTAGTCTACTCTAATAAAGATGAAGGTGGAAAAATAGTAATAGGAAAGGAATTAATGTCGGCTTTGGTTGAAGACGGAGAAGTGGTGGATGATATTTTTCAAGGAATAGAAATGTATCGTCTCTCTTCCTCTGAGTGGAGACAGAGAGATATTGTCATGTCTTCTCTTTTATCTGTAACAGGGGAAGACATCGTAGAAAGGGCTTATGAGAAGAATAATAAACTCTTAAAGAAGTCATTATGGAAAAGTAACATGGCCCCTATATCCAATGGCTTTGATGAAAGGTTATTGGTGTATATAAAGAAAAATGGGGGAGAGTATAATACATATAGCGGCGAAAATGCCATAAGCGGTATTTCTATTGAAGGAAATGAAGAGATAATAAGAGTCTTTCTAAAAAAATGGATAAAGGCTATAGTTGGATAGGACAGGAAGGAATATGAAAGAAGATATTCAGAAAAAAGCAGAAAGAATTAAAAACTATCTTGAGGAACATAACTGTCAGGATGTAACTGTCGTCGATATGGCACAGTCATCATGGACAGATGCATTTGTAATTGGAACAGTCAACTCTGTAGGACACTTAAAGGGTGTAGTGCACCAGCTTTGGGATGAAATCAACGATCTTGGTCTTAAAGTCAATAACAGACATAAGACCCCGGGAGATGATGGATGGGAGCTTATTGACTGTGGTGAAATCGTCATCCACTTGATGAGTCCAGACTTGAGAGAATTTTATAATCTTGAAAAGCTTTGGAAAGTTACAGAGGAATCTAGGTAAAAATGCGGCACGAGAGTGCCGTATTTTTGTCTCTCAGCAAAGAAAATTCTAAGTAAAATTTCATTAAAAATATTTGATTATACTAATAATCATTGTTAATATGAGGTTGTTATGGCTACATTGTCGGATATAGCAAAGAAAGCGAACGTCTCTCAGGCCGCCGCCAGCAGAGTATTAAATCAGGACCCTACCTTCATTGTATCGAAGGAAGTAAGGCTTGCTATCAGAAAGGCTGCTGCTGAGATGGGATATAGAACTCCCAGACAGAAAAAAGACGATGCAAAAGTCATAAATGTAGGAATCGCAGACTGGCACAGTGTCCCTGCTTCCAGACGTAGAGAGTTCTCATATGAAAACCTGGTTCCCTTATCACAGTTAGATGCAGAGTATTCTTTCTCTAGGCTTGAGCGTGGAGTCACAAGGGAACTTGACGCCATAATAGCTGTGGGTATTTTTAGCGAAGAAGAGATAGACGAGATGATCCTCTCTTCCCCAAATATCATATTCCTCAACAACAACCAAAACGATACTATCTTCGACAGAATGTTCATCGACTACGACACTCCTGTAAAAAGATGTTTCGATTATCTGAAAGAGAATGGAGCCAGGAGAATAGCATTCCTAAATGGTCTCAATGAAGAAGATGGAATCAGAATCGGATACAGAAGAACTGAAGGCGTAAAAAGCGTTATGAAGGAAGAAGGAGTCTATAACGAAGACTTATTCCTCCTTGGAGACCTTACAGACAACTCTGGCCGCGAAATGATGAGAAAGGCCATATCTCTTGGTGCCGATGCCGTTGTATTGGGAACACAGCTAATTGAAAACGGTGTACTTGAAGAGTACGAAAAAAGCGAAAAGAAACCTATCCTTGTTCTCAGAAGAGACATTGACTTAGATTATAAGAAAACAAAATATCCTGTTGTAAGAATGTGTTCGGAACAGCTTTGGGAGATAACGAATCTTCTAATTTATTCACGACTTAAGAGGCCTGCCCCTCCATTAAAAGTTTATATTCAAGCCACATTTGAGGCTATCTGATTGAAAAATAAAGGATGGCTGATATGGGGTTCTCTGTAGAATTATTAAGTAAATATTTATTAAAAAAACTACCTTCGGGTATGATATAGGAGAAAAACTATGAAAAAGACTATCGTATTCTTAGTCATCGTCTCACTCGTAGCATCCCTCTTTGCTCAGGGTGCAGGTGAAAGTGCTGCAGACTCCAAAAAAGTTGACACACTCAGTATCACATTCGTTCCATCAAGGGATACAGATGATATCGTAGTTGCAACAAAGCCTTTGGAGGGCCTTTTGAAGGATCAGCTCTTGAAAGAAGGCTGGACTGTAGACAACGTAAAGATTCTTGTAGGTACATCTTACGAGACAGCTGGAGAGGCTTTGGATGCTGGAACTTCTGACCTCGCCTTCATCCCTGCAGGTACTTATGTACAGTACGAAGATGGAGCAGAGGTAATATTGACAGCTCTTAGAAAGGGTAAGTCAGTCAACTCAGATGATCCAAAAGAATGGAACAGCAACGAGCCTATTACAAACAGCGATGAAATGGTTGTGGGTTATCGCTCACTTATCTACAGTGGAATCACAGAGAAGGGAAAGGCACTCGCTGCAAAAGTAAACAATGGTGAAGAATTGACATGGGATGAACTCAATGCCTGCTCATGGGGTGTTGCTTCAACAACAAGTAGCGCAGGATACATCTATCCTTCAATCTGGCTCTATGAGAGATTTGGAAAGACAGTAGCAGATCTCGATCATGCTGTTCAGGCTGGTTATGCAGCTGCATTTGCAGGTCTTGCATCCGGTATGTATGACGTTATCGTATGTTACGCTGACGGTAGACAGGACTATGAAGGTAAGTGGATGAGCGAATGGGGAAGACCAAATACAATTTGGGAGGACATGGATGTCATCGGTGTAACAGACTTCATCATGAACGATACTATCAGCGCATCTAAGGCTTCTGAAAAGATGACTCCTGAATTCATCAGCGCTTTGCAGGAAGCATTTATTGAGATTGCAAAGACAGAAGAGGGAAAGAAGGTCATCTCAATCTACAACCATGAAGGATATCAGGTTGCTGCTGACAGTGACTACGACGCTGCACGCACAGTACAGTCTCTCTTTAAGAAGTAATAAATCAGGGCAGAGCAATCTGCCCTTTCCCTGGAGGTTTTCATGATTATCTTTGATAAAGTAAGCAAAGTATATCCAAATGGAGTAAAGGGCCTTGATAATGTATCCCTCAAAATCGAGCAAGGTGAATTTGTAGGGATCATAGGTCTTTCCGGAGCTGGAAAATCTACTCTTATCCGTTCCATAAATAGAATGCATGACATTACAGATGGAAGCTTGAGTGTGGATGGAGTTGACGTTGAAAGCCTCAAGGGAAAGCAACTTCGGTCTTTTAGAAGACAGATTGGTATGATATTCCAGTCCTTCAATCTGGTGACAAGAACGACTGTAATAAAGAATGTCCTTACATCATTTGTTCCGGATTTACCTTTCTGGCGCGTACTCTTTGGTGTATTTCCAAAAGAAATGAAGATAAAATCACTTGAAGCTTTGGACAATATGGGAATATTAGATAAGGCATACATGCGCTGTGACCAGCTCTCAGGAGGACAGATGCAGAGAGTAGCTCTTGCTCGTACTTTGGCGCAGAACCCGAAGATTATCCTTGCAGACGAGCCTGTAGCAGCTTTGGACCCAGTGACGGCAAGACAGGTAATGGATGACTTTAAAAAGATAAATAAAGAGATGAATATTTCTGTCTTGATAAATATCCATCACGTAGACCTTGCATTGGAATATGTGGATAGAATTATAGGTATAAAAGCTGGAAAGATAGTATATGACGGAAAAGCATCGGAAATAGACAACGAGATATTAAAAGAAATCTATGGCGGTGATTTGGATAAAGTAGGTTCCAGCGAAGATTTGTTAAAGAGGGAATAGTATGGCGCTCTATGATAAAATCTTCAAACCAAAGGAATATACTTTGGCAAATGGAAAGAAAATAGAAGAGAAGGCGTCAAGAACTCCTTTGGTCCTCTTGATACTCCTCGTCGCTTCTATTGTCTCAATTAAGGTTACCGGCTTCAATCTTACCACTTTAGCAAAGAGAGGAAATCAATTCTGGGTAATACTGGGAAAAATGTTCCCACCTGACCCAGGGTACATTCCTTCTATTTGGGGACCCTTGTTTGATACTATCAAAATGAGCATCATAGGCTCTTTGGTAGGAGCCTTGATTGCTATTCCTGTTGCAATGTTGGCTTCTTCCAATATCATAAAGAACAAGGTTGTCATAGTAGTTGTAAGACTTTTATTCTCAATAGCAAGAACTCTACCTACCCTTGTTACAGCCTTAATCGCAACATTTATCTTCGGACTGGGTACAACTGCAGGCTCAGTATCTATTGCAATATTTACATTTGCTTATGTAGGTAAGCTACTCTATGAACAAATCGAAACCGTAGATATGGGGCCATTTGAGGCAATGGAGGCTATGGGCTGTACAAAAGTAAGAGCTTTTATAGAATCTGTTCTTCCTCAGGTCCTTCCTGGATATCTGTCAAACAGCCTTTACTGTTTTGAAGGTAACGTAAGATATGCAGCAATCCTTGGATACGTAGGAGCTGGAGGAATAGGATTAATCCTAAACTCTGAGATAGGGTGGAGGAACTACTCAAGAGTCGGAATGATTCTGATCATTCTTTTCATTACTGTAGTCATAATAGAATATCTAAGCTACTGGCTTAGGGAGAAGCTGAGTTAAAGGGGGGAAGAAATGAAGAAAGAAAAAAAGACCAAACCTAGCCCCTGGAAGCCAGGTATGACTATACAGGAAATGTATGAAGCAAGGCCCAAGATGTGGATTGTGGTCACTGCTGTATTGGTGATAATGGCATTCTTGATCGCTTGGTCCAGTACAGCCTTCAAGGGAACAGATGGAACAGAAGTGGATGGTTGGGCTGTTGCCAAATCAATCATTAGCGGTATATTCCACCCTTCTACGTCACTATTATTTAACTTTACTACAGAGGGTGTGCCTTACTTACTTCTGGAAACACTCTGTATAGCCTTCTTAGGCACACTTGTGGGTGCAGTTCTTGCAATCCCGTTTGCTTTCTTGGGAGCTACAAATGTAGTTCCTAAGCCAATTGCCCTTGTGTTCAGGACAATAGTAATGGCAATAAGGACTATACCTGCCTTTGTATATGGCTTGATGTTTATAAGAGTCACAGGACCCGGTCCATTTGCAGGCTTATTGACAATGAGTGTATGTTCCATAGGAATGATTTCAAAGATGTTCATCGAGTCCATTGAGGATCTGGACGGAAGAATTCTGGAGTCTCTAGATGCATCGGGATGCACAACATTCCAGAAAATCAGATATGGAATAGTGCCTCAGATATCGGCAGACTTTGCATCGACTCTCATCTACCGCTTTGATATGAACCTTAGAGACACTACTGTCCTGGGCCTTGTAGGAGCCGGTGGAATCGGAGCACCATTGGTATTTGCCATGAACTGCTATAAGTGGGATCAGGCAGGAGCTATCCTTGTGGGTTTGATTATTTTAATCCTTATTATCGAATGGTTCTCAAACAAGCTTAGAAATAGGCTTGCAAGAGGAATTTGACATGAGAGTAATTTATACAAGTGATCTCCACTCATATCTCTTCCCTACCGATTATTGTAGTGTAGGGGAAAGAAATATAGGGTATTATAGGATTATCGAGTCTTATAAAAAAGATGAAGATACTGTAGTCATAGATTGTGGTGACAATCTACAAGGCTCGGTTCTCTCTAAATATGTAATGGATAAAAAACTCTTTCATCCCTTCCCTCAAGCCAAGGCTTTGAAGGAGGGAAGAGTTGACTTCTTAGTTCCTGGAAACCATGACTTCAATTATGGATATGATATCTTTAAAGAGTTCTTTTCTCAGACTGGAGGAAAGATTCTTGCTTCTAACCTTGTAGATACATCAGGGGGATTGGATATCATCCCACACGCTGTTGTCAAAGACTCTACAGGGCTTAGAGTAGGGTTTACTGGCGTCATTACTGATTGGGTCAATGTTTGGGAAAAGAGTGATAACCTGGGTCCCATGGTCGTTACTGACAGCAGGGATGCTGCAGAAAGAGAGCTGGTTTGGCTTAAAGAAAACTCTGATGTCTCCGTACTTATTTACCATGGTGGGTATGAGTGCGACTTGGATAGCGGTGAAGTGCTGCAGAATACCCGTGAAAACATTGCTTATGAGTTATGTAGGGATCTCTCATATGACCTTATTCTTACTGGTCATCAACACCGATGTGTAGAAATGAGGGATATCTGCGGTACAAAAACTATGCAGTGCCCCTCTTTTGCTGTCTCGTATGAAGAGATTGAAATAACTAAAGACTCTATAAAGGGAGAGGTGAAGAAACCTTTGGAAGGAGTATCGAAAGGCGAGAGAGAAAATTCAGAGCTATCTGAGTGTATTGAGAAATGGCTTGATGAGGAGATAGGTGTCATCGATAAGCCTATAGGTGCTCCAGAAAGAGTGGAGTCGGCGTTAAAGGGAAACCATATTGCAGATTTCTTCAACTATCTTCAGCTTTATTATACAGGAGCAGATATAAGCTGTACGGCTCTTAATAATAATCTCTATTCTTTCTCTTCTTCCATTACTGTGAGAGAGATCCTCTCTTCTTGTCAGTATCCTAATTCTATATATGTAATAGAAGTAGGAGAAAAGGAGATAAGAGCAGCACTAGAGAGGAGTGCAGAATTCTTTACTCTTGAGAACGGAAGGCCGGAGATATCGAAGACTTTCTTGGAGCCCAAGGCGGAGATGTATAACTATGACTACTACATGGGCATCAGTTATACTTTCGATATCTCGAAAAAAATTGGAGAGAGAGTCACAAGGCTACTATGGAAGGGAGAGGAAATCGGGGATAGAAGGCTTAAACTTGCCATTAATAATTACAGAATAACGGGAGCTGGAGGATATCCTCTTTATTCCAAGTGCAAAATACTTAAAAACTGCGACTGGGATATGCAGGACCAAAGCATAAAGTATTTCAGGGAGATGAAGGGTAAAGTAGTCTCTTGGCCCTATGCAGATTTCTCTACTATCGGTTATTAATCATGAAGCCCCCGAAATTCGAGGGCTTTTGATTAGTCTTTATAGAAGGAAGAGAAAAGCGAAAGGAGAGCCGTGGTATCTTTTGTCCCTGCGCTCTCATAAGAGGAGTGCATGGCCAGCTGTGCTACTCCCACATCGCATGTCCTTATGGATACTTTCTGACTGGAAAGATTACCCAGAGTACTTCCACCAGCTACGTCGCTGTTATTGTGGAAAACTTGATAAGGAATATTATTATTCTCCATCAGGTTCTTTACATATGCACCGGATTCTGCATCGGTCGTATATTTTTGTGAAGCAGAGTACTTAAGAAGAACTCCACCGTTCATTCTAGGAAGGTTTGTTACATCGCTCTTCTCTTTCCAGGCAGGGTGGACTGCGTGTCCATTGTCTGCACTGATCATTCTTGAGTCTGCATATTGGATATACTTCTCTTCCACTCCCATTCCTAAGCTTTCCATAATTCTTTCAGTTACGCTTAAGAGAAAATCTGAAAGGGCGCCTTGCTTTGTTCCGCTTCCTGTCTCTTCGTTGTCAAAGAGAGCGCACATTGAAATCTTACCCGTTGGTGTAGTTGTCTTTAATGCCTCCAAAGCACTCCAAGCGCATCCCAAGTCATCGATTTTAGGTGAAGAGAAGTATTCTCCCTCTGCCCCCCAGAATACAGGTGCTGTTTTGTTATATAAAAAGAGATCATAGTCCAGAAGATCTTCTTTTCTACACTCTGCCGATGAAGCCACTTCATCCAAGAATGAGACGTCACCGTCGGAGAAGAGCGGAAGCATCTCTTTCTGTACGCTTATCTTCCACCCGTTATTTGCTTCCCTATTTTGGTGTATTGCAAGGTTAGGGATTACAAGAGTCATCTTCTGGCCCATGTTCACTAGCTTTTCTTCGACTTTTCCATTTCTCTTAATAAACACTCTTCCTGCAATAGACAAAGGTCTATCAAACCATGACTGCAGCAATAAGCCTCCATAAGTCTCTACATTAAGCCTTGTAGGCATGCCCTGTGCCTTTACCTCTGGATTCCATTTGATCTTAAGGCATGGAGAGTCCGTATGTGCGCTTACAATATGAAAACCTGAGAATGAAGAAGGAACAGTAAATGCAATAAGAGCGCTTGAATTTCGCTTTACGTAGTAGCTATTTCCTCTTTTTATCGAAAACGGCTTTCTCTCGTCCAATGGTATAAATCCAGCTGCTTCAAGCTCTGATGCCGCCATCGATACGGCATGGAAAGGAGAAGGGGAAAGCATAATAAAGTTAAGTAATCGTCTTGTGTCTGTTAGATATTTTTGGTCCATAAATAGATTATGACTTTACAAAATAGAAAGAACAAGACGGAAAAACATAATACTTAGAAGTCGATATCCTCTTCTTCGTCATCCAGGTCTTCTAATAAGTCATCTTCCAGATCCGATAGATCCTTTTCATCTATACTGGTAGTAATGGAGTAGAGCTCTTCGAACTCCTCCACTGCCTCATCGTCATCAACAAGCCATTCCATAGAGAAGAAGTTTATCCTTTTTCGCCTTTTCGTCTATATCTTCCAATAAAAACAGCACTTCAAAAAAAACATGTTTTGATTCATCATATATCTATCACTCTATTTAGGAGCAAAAAATGAAGAAAAGGAATCTGATTATTCTTTTGGTTCTGACTCTATTTGTCATGGCTTCCTGTTCCACAAGCCTGGGCATTAGATATCAGCAACCATCTAATATTAATATGTCAAACTATAGAAACGTGGCTGTGGCATCTGCTGCAAAGTACAACGGAACCCAAAGGTTACCTATGTTCCTACGTTTCGATATTTCTGATCCTACTATACAGCTTTACACTATCTTCTCGACTTTTGACTTCAATAATGTAAACGACAGGGCCGCCGTGGAAGTATCGAATATGGTGTCGAAAGTATTTACTCAGTCCTCCTACTATTCTGTAATGCCAAGAAGTAAGACAGATACTTACCTTGACCTATATAGAATAGGAAAAGATCCATCAAAGATGCTGAGAGAAGATGGAATCGATGCTGTAATCATTCCAAAGATCACACGTTTCTATAACGATGAGTATGTAGATGCATCTTACTCTACAGATAGTAATGGAAATAAAGTTGCCAAGTATTATATCCACCGCTCCGTCGACATCGCTATAACAGTTACCGTTCTGGATACTGCGACAGATAGAATTGTAGCTTCAAAGGAATACTCTGCTTATGAGTACGATGTGGAACTCTTTGATCCTAAATTCCCTTATATCTTCTCTGTAACACAATCAGATATCGTCTCTCTTGCTATAAGCGATATGGTTTCATCAATCGTTGCAGACTTTGTTCCTACAACAAAGACAGCATACATAGATTTTATGTCCAACAAGCCTAAGAATGAGAGTGTAAAACCAGCTTATAAGGCAGCGGAAAATGGTGACTACTCTTATGCACTCAACCTGTTCCTATCAGCATGGAATACAGAGAAGCATCTTCCTTCCGGATACAATGCAGCAGTAATCAAGGCATGTAACGGAGACATAGACGGTGCACTTGATTTGTTAAATGAAGTCAGAAGTATGGTAAACAACAACGATGTAAACAGGCTCTATGTAAAACTACTTGACCTAAAGAAGAGAAACGAAGCTGCAGCAGAGCAGTATTCGGGGAATACAAATAATGTGACTAATACTTCGACTTCCCCTTACGAGTTCCTTCTCAACTGATTCATTCCTCCCGAAAGGGAGGGATAATTAAAAAATACTTAACAAAATTTAAGTAAATATTGTAAAATAATAATTGATGATGTTCTCTATGAACTTTTGTTCATCTATAATTGGATGTTTTTGACGAAATAAGCAATTGAAATAACTGGGTTTCTGTCTTTTTCTGTGCTATCATTGCTGGAAAAAAGAGATAAACAAGCAGTTTTTGCTTTTTTGAAAACATCTGCTATAGTAAAATCATCAGTTAAATGGAGGTATTCCCATGCTGTTGTCAATGACACTTGCTAACTATAAGTCTGTGAAAAATCCTCAGACAATCTCTTTTGTGGCCCTCGGTGACAAGAGACTTGATTTGACTAAGACAGTACCAGGCACAGACAAATTTAACGTTTTGAAGACTTCTGCAATCATTGGTCCTAATGGTGCAGGAAAGAGTTCTTTTGTAAGAGCTTTGGAGGCTGTCAAAGGTATCGTCTTTGCTTCAGATGATATTCAGAACCCTCTCAGAAAATATCTGGCCAAGGCTGCTTTTGCATATGGCGACGGAAAGACAAGACCATGTGAAATCTCTATGGATGTTCTTCTCGATAAAGGCGAAGCAGGAAACGAAGAAAAGCCAAGCATCATCGCCCGCTATACTATCAAGGCCACCCAGGAGAGATTCTATGAAGAGTCCCTCTATTACATCATCGACGGTTCCAAGAAGGTGATGTTTGAGAGAAAGTGGGAGAACGGTGAGTATACATACCGCTTTGGTAAGTACTACAGAGGAGAGAAGAAAAGACAGGTTGCAAAACTCCCTGAAGATAGATCCTTCTTACAGGGCGCTGCACTGAAGGGGGGACAGACAGCTCTCGAACTCTATACATGGCTCTCCGACAAGTTGGATGTTCTTCCTCTCGGATATGGTGCAAATGCTGAAAAAGTAATCATCGATAGCCTTAAGGCTCATCCAGAGTGGAGTGATCAGATCGTTTCATTCCTGTGGGCTCTTGATGTGACAGATATCTTCAGACTTCAGGTAATCAGAAACGATAAGGGAATGGAGACTGTTGGTATCTCCCACTGCTTTGTAAACGCAAAGGGTACAGAGGCTTATGGTCAGACATTCATGAATGAATCCCTCTCTCTAAGAAGACTCATTCTCATCGCTGTTTCTTTCTTCGAAGCATTCACAGGTGAGAAGACAATAGTAATCGATGACTTTGGTCAGCTATTGCACCCATATGTCTTGACTCACATAGTAGAGATCTTCCATGCCAACGATATTGAATCCCAGCTTATCGTGGTCGACTGCAACCCAGCTTTGTTGCAGAAGGATCTTATGAGAAAAGACAGTATCTGGTTTGCTGAAAAGGGAGAAGAGAGCTCAACAGAGTTCGTTTCTCTTGCAGACTTCAGAGGCATGAAGGCAAAACAGAGTATTTATGACGGATATCTACAGGGCGTCTTCGGAGCTCTCCCGATTGAAAGTGACTTCTGTTTCCAGAACAAGGTAAAGGAGAACAACTGAAATGACCATTAGAAAGAAAAATAAAATCGAGGCAAAGTCCTCAATGCTTCTATTGTGTGCAACAGATGCAGAAGCTGCATTCTTCAATCAGTTTAGAAAAGACTGCAGATATTCAAACCTTACAGTTGCAAAGGCATCTGGAAAGACCATTGAAAAAATTCTTTCTGAGGCAGGAAGCTTGAGAAATAAAGGTAAGTACTCATCTGTATGGTGTGTTTTCGGCTTGGATGAAGTTGATGCAACACTTGAAGACGTGGATGCATGCAATGACTTGGCAGATAAAAAGAAAGTAAGGATGCTTTACTTTGCTCCATCTTTCGAGCTCTACTTTGCACTCTTTGAGACTTGTCCTAAGAGAATAGCAGACAAGGAGACTCTCTTGAGAAGAATTCAGGTCTCTTTCCCAGATTTCGAGCTTTCATCCCGTTACTTCCTTACCACAGGTCTTAACGTCAACTTTAAAATTTACCCGAAACTTGCTGTTGCAGATCAGAATGCAAGAAACTACAACGCTATCAGCGAAATGGACACAGGCTTCAATGCAACCACGCTTCCAGACTTCCTTGACGACTTGAAGAGTGTCTGTGGAAAGGCTGACATGTCACAGGCAAGGAATAGATTCTGAGATGGATAAGGCTGCGTTATTTCTAAGCCTAGCCTCTCTGGTAATAGTATCCATGGACCTGTCCTTATCGATTCTACTCTCAAAAAGAAAAGATGTAGGATGGGCCAAGTGGAATATTGTCTTATGCTCCACTCTGCTGGGAATGGCTGTTTTCTTTACTTACAAACTTCTTTCAGGTTTTCTTTTTACTGGTTTACCGAAAGAAGTATTGGATTTTATATTTGAAGTAGTCTTTATAGCGGACACTTCTTTTATCATTGTCTTTCTTTGTAGGTTTGTTAACTGGCTTATAGCAAGACCGATGTCAAAGGCTGAAATAGTGCTTACATTTGCCAATGGTGTAGTTTACTTATTGGTATCTGTGGCGTCAGCTTTGATCAATATAGTAGTGCTGGATCAAATACAAGCTATTCTACCAGTGTTGAACATATCTTACTGCCTTGTTGTGGGAGTGAGAAGCTATGGAACCATTGAAAACAGGCTTGTTAAGAATGTGACCATGGTTTTCTGCATAATATCACTCTCTATTGTTCCTCTTCTTGTTCTATGCGCTATTTGGACGCCTTTACGTTCCATCGTCTTTTCTATTGCAGAAATGGCATATTTCATCATGTATCTCACATTTATGTTTATCTCTATTGAGAAGACGGAGAAGACTATGGAGAGAAGGAATGGTGAGCCTACCCTTGAAGACTATGGAAAGTATCACATAACTGAGCGTGAGTTTGATGTCATAAAGCTAATAAGAAAGGGAATGACAAATAAAGAGATTGGTTATGAACTTGGAATAAGTGTAAATACAGTGAATAACCATATAGCTAATATATTTCAGAAGACAGGTGTCAGATCTAGAATCGACTTGTTGAATGTACTAAATGAGGCACTTTGGTGAATAAGAGTTTACCGTATTCATTTTCAGTTCCGTCATCTTGGTATGACGGACTTTTTAAAGATAAGGGAAGTGTCGTAAAAGCTTCCCGTCCTTTTACTCTCCTCCACAAGGAGAAAAGTAAAAAGGCTGTCCTTCTAATCCATGGTTTCACTGGATACCCGGGGGAGATGGTGAGACCAGCTGAAGACCTATATCTTGCTGGCTTTGATGTATTTGTTCCTCGTCTTCCTGGCCATGGAACCACTGGAAAAGATTTCATGAAGACGGGGAAAGAAGACTGGATAGGACTTATGGAAAACGCTCTAGTGGCTATTGAAAAAGAGTATGATGAAGTATCTGTAGTAGGTCACAGCATGGGAGGAGCCATTGCTTCTATTCTTCTTTCTCGCCATAGCGAAATAAAGAGGGGCGTTCTATGCTGCCCGGGAATAGAACTGCTATCACTTAACGACAAGCTACTTAAGACCATCTCTTTTCTTTCACACTTCGTTAAGCGTATGAAACAAAAGTGGCAGAGCGACGACAGGTACCACATGCATTACGAAGATGCTCCCGCCGACGATGAGTATTTTGGTTCCGAGTATTGGCGATACGCTTATCCTAAACAGATTCTCGCTTTAGCAGAGATTGCTAAGGAAGCAAGAGAAGGACTGGGGAATATCAAGTCTCCTGTTCTTGTAATCGGAGCTGAGAAAGATGTCCTGACAGATCCAGAGTCTGTATTCTCCATCGCCAAAGAGATAGGGGAAAATGGGGAAGCCA
Source organism: uncultured Spirochaetales bacterium (assembly GCA_945932505.1). Lineage (GTDB taxonomy): Bacteria > Spirochaetota > Spirochaetia > Sphaerochaetales > Sphaerochaetaceae > Ornithospirochaeta. Next base: position 1,740 of record CAMEQB010000011.1, on the reverse strand, counting down.
TCATGATAAAGGACGCTACTCACTATATCTACTATGACATCTCGGAGAAAGCGGAGAACGAAGCTGTAGAAGCTACAGTTTCTTTCCTTTCAAAATAGGTATCTAGATGGGCTGTGTCAGTGCAGCTCATTTTTCTTTTTCAATAAAGGATATTACTGCTTCCTGCACTTCTTTCTCGTGCCCTTTCATTAAATGCCCGCCTTTATCGAAGGATACGAGCTGGTAGCTGGGAAACCTATGTAATACACTCTTTACGCTCTCATAGGATGCCAGTTTATCATCTTTGGAGTGAAGGATGAGAACAGGGACTTTCAGGTCCTCTATTCTGTATTCATCATAGCTTCTGGCCATATCGATATTTGTGATTGCAGCGTCTATCTCAACGCCTTTCTTTCTCTCCCTTATCGGAAGCATCCCATATATAGTGGACTTATCCATTCCCATAATAGGTTGGAATAAAGGGCTAATAAGAAACATTGCATAATCGTAACAGAAGAAAGGAGGAGGACCTGCATATTTCGGATACTTTTCTGGTTTCTCTGAATATGGTAGGGAAGAGGAGAAGAGAATCAAGCCCTTGGTTCTTTCCGGGTAATCCAGGGCAAAGCGAAATGCTACGCTTCCACCAGCGGAAGTTGCGAGAAGAAATACTTTGTCTATTCTTTTCTCGTCTAATAGCTCCAAGTATGCTTCCTTCTGCTCCTTCGGCCTGCCTTCTCCCTTTATGTCACTATATAGATATCCAAATCGAGATGGAGCGATTATTCTATATTTGTCAGCAAAAACTCTGCAGGTATCATAAGCTTGGTCATAGCCGCCGAATATTCCATGGATAGATAGAATTACTTCCCCCTCTCCTTCATCTATGTATGTCATTTTTCCATAACTGCAATCGAGGGACTTTGTATCATAGGAAGAAAGACGCTCTTTACTTTTTCTTTGAGCGATGCTGCATCTTATCCTCTGGACTAAGAGATAAAAAAGTATAAGAGAGATGACAAAAAGGAGAATGAATCGAGATATATTTTCCATTACGCTACATTTCTCCCTTTTCTTTTAAGTCAAGAAAGCACTTCTCTAGATGATCTATTCCATTATTAAACTTCTTTGAGAGTGAGTAATAAGAGTTTATATCGTCTTGTGTGAACTCCTTAAATAGCGAGTTATAGACTTTATTTTCCAAATTCTTACTGTTTTGGAGAATGATTCTTCCTTTATCAGTAAGGTGTATACATAGGCTTCTTCCATCACTCTCCGATTCTATTAGGCTCACCATGCCTTCCTTTTCAAGAGCAAGGGCCAGTTTCTTTATGTTCTGCCTAGAGCAGCCCAAAGCTTTCCCCACCTTCGATAAATCTGGAGGAGTGGAAAAAGAAGAGGCTACTACCAACACCAGCCACTGCTTACTCGTTATGCCTTCCAGGTATCTATCCAAAACAGTGTGGAGTTTATTTTCTAATACAAAGACTCCTGAGAATATAAGCTTCTTCTTCCAAAGTAGATCAATATCTTCTTCCATTGTTTCCCTTTATATAAAGAATGAGTAACAAGTTACTATTTGTCAATAATAGAGAGGAAAGAAAGAAGATGAAAACTATTGGTTTATAATTTTTAAACTTTTTTATTATAGGCCATTAACTATTTCTCTATTGTTGTTTAAATCTTCTCAATAGCTTAGAATTTCCACATTAATTAGGAGAAAGAAATGGAAGTTCGTGTACGCTATGCCCCGTCACCAAC
>CAMEQB010000010.1 GCA_945932505.1 uncultured Spirochaetales bacterium | reverse complement strand
GCGAGGTCTTTATCTTCAATAGAGCAAAGATAATCTATCAGTGGGTTACCTATTCCGTATACTTTAGCCATAGAGTGATTATAGACCTCGTAAAGCTTATTCAGCAACTTATTATCTTCTTGAATATTCACTCCTTCACACCTTTTTTTAACTTTTTTATCCTAAAAAAGGGGACACTATATATAGTTTTTCACAAGTTTTTCACATTTTTGCACATTAAGGATTTATCCTGTGTAAAACTCTCTTTAAGGGTGCGGTGGAAGAGAAATATACAACGTATGTATGTATTTATATAATTCTTTATATAGTAATAACTTATTATTTACTAAACTATTTATTTTATTATCAAAGTTATATAATTTTCTATGTGGTAAATACAAGATGTGAAAATGTTAAAAACTCTTTTTTCTTTGAGTTTTTAACAAGTTTTTCACATTTTAGGAAACTAAAAGCCACTGTGATGTATAATTCTTATAATAAGAGTGAATTAGGTTAAATAAAAACCTTTTTTGTCTTGTTGATTAACCATTTTTCCTAGTGTCTTTCACTTTCCAGAGTCCTTTGCTCTTCTGCATAAATTCTATCCAGGAAGTGATAAAGTTCCCTGACATTTCCATTCCACTTATATCCCATAAGTTTGTTGTAATCATCCTTTATTCTACCTTCCGATATATTTCTCTTTTCTTCATAAGCCTTGATGATGTCCGGTATATCTTCAGGATGATTTCTAAGGGGAGATGTGTTGATGGATATATTCTTTATTCTGTAATAGAAGTCCCTTCTTATCTTCTTTTCTTCCAGAAGCTCTTCTAAAGACTTCTGTGCAGCTGTAATAAGTCTAAATGATGTCTTCTCTTCCAAATCTGATCCTACAGGTCTATAGGAGCCAGTTTCTATTGTATCCAAGAGCTTACCCTGTGTATCTAAGGGTAAGTCACCTACTTCGTCTAAAAACAGCGTGGTGCCGTCAGCTTTACCCAACAGCCCCTTTCTGCTTTCTCCTGCTGATGTATAAGCTCCCTTCTTATGACCGAAAAGATCGGAGTCTATTATAGATGAGTTAAGGTTGGAGCAGTTGATATATACACACTCTTTTTTATTTCCGCTTAGAGCGTGTATAAGCTTAGAGCTCATACTCTTTCCAGTCCCCGTCTCTCCATATAGATGGACAGGAAGCTTCGATTGGGATGAAAGTGCTATCTGTGCCCTTAATCTCTTAATATCTCTGCTGTGGCCTATTATATGCTTCTGGAGCCTCTTTTCCAGAACTTTCTGCATTCTTATTTTCTCAAATGTAGATTTAAGCATTATGGACGAGTTTGGATATGGTACATGGAATACATTACCGCTTCCCATATATTCAACTAGTTCAATAGGACTTTCGAATGCTGCAAGAATAGATATGGATGGATCCAGCTTCTTCCATATTTCTTTTATATAAGATGCATGACGCTGAGATAGTGCCAGCACATCAGTTCCATCAGGCATATGCTTGTCTTTGTCACCTAAAACCATTTCGTCTCCATTTTTCAAAACATTTACTATTGATGAAGAGAATTGGCTTTCTTCTCCGTATACTACAACTTTCATATAGCCCCCCGCATGAACTGATAATTTAGTTGTTACATATATAACAAAGGGCGTCAATGAAAGTTATTTTAGTTATTTGAATGTAAAAGTGACTGAACAGCAGCAGCTGTATAAACCGCAGCGGTTTCAGCTCTAAGTATATTTGTGCGTAAAAGCACAGGATAAAAACCATTATTTTCAGCTAAAACGCATTCTTGGTCACTAAAGCCACCTTCAGGTCCTATAAATAAGGATGCAACATTTTTTATATCATGGTTACTGAAAACTTTTTCAATATATGTGGTTTTTCCTCTTAAACTTTGGTGTAGAATTACTTTTTTTCCTTCTGCTTTCTCTATTGCTGTGAAAAAAGGTACAGGACCAGAGAGTATTGGTGGACGAGAGCCGCTTTGTTGAACCGCTTCTTTGAGTATAGTTTCTAGTCTTTCTTTTTGATGGGAGGAGAAATCATGTTCCTGTGCATTTTCTGTATCCATGAATATGATTTTTCTAACTCCTATCTCTGTGAGAGCTCTTACTACACTTTCATTTTTCTTCCCTTTTAAGATAGATACATATACATCTATGGGGGCAAAGAGACCGGAATAACCTGAGAGCGAGTCTAGAAGTGTATCTTCAGGATTATCTGTAGGTTTTAATAGAAGCGTTCCCTCATCTTCCAGCGTAGCTTCATAGTAGTTATCTGATGTATCTTTTGCAGTAAATACAGTTCCTTTCTCTAGTCTTAAGACCTTTTCAAGGTACTGGACCTCCCTTTTCTTTAATGAATATAAGGGAGATCCATCATAGTCTTGGCTGAGGAGAAAGACTCTCATATTACACTTACCTCGCTGACTGTTACTTCAGGGCTCATAGCTTGTTGTTGTTTTTCATACTCTTCTACTGTTATTCCGCTTTTTACGACTTCTACAGCTTTTATAAGCTGAGTATCGAAATCCAAGTCTGCAACAGGTCTCTTGTCGTAGTCGAGAGAGTAGATATATTCATTTCTCATCAAAAGCTGCAATAACTCTTCAGGTACTCCTGAATCTTTATGGTGTTCTGCAAAGGCAATAATGTTTTCTTTAGTGTAATCAGGATACTCTTCGAGCCAATCTTCCAGATATGTCTCCTTTAAAAATGCCGAGTACGCTTCCATTTCTTCGTCGCTGTAATCTTCGTCTACATCCACTATATAGTCAGGAGTAATGCCTATTTCGTGGATATCTGCTCCGCTAGGAGTGTAGTAGTGGGCTACTGTTATATTAAGGTATCCACCCATAAATGCGATTGTAAACTGCATGATGCCTTTACCGAAGGTCTGGCTTCCTACAATCAACGCCCTGTCGTTGTCTCTGAGGGCACCTGTAAGGATCTCGCTGGCGGAGGCTGTTCCACCGTTTACAAGTAAGACTACTGGAACGTTTTCATCTACAGCCAAATATCCTGTTGAAGTGTATACAGTGTCTTTGTTGTTAGATTTCTCTTTAAATTTGGTGGTCATAAGAGTCTTTCCATCAGGAATAAACATATTTGCAATTCCCAAAGCTGAGTCTACACTGCCACCTCTGTTGTTTCTCAAGTCGATGATGAAGCTTTCTGCTCCCTTTGATAACAGTTCCTCTACATCGGAGCGGAAACTCTCTTGAGTGGTCTGTGAGAACTCAAGAATTCTTATATATCCCACGTTGTCTGCAATGATTCCTTTTTCTGTTGAAGGGCTTGTGATCTCTTCAGGCATCAGAGTAACTTCAAATTCACTGCTTCCTCTGTGGATTGTGAGGGTAATAGGAGTATTCTCTTTTCCTCTTATGAGTTTACTTGCTTCTGTGGCATCCATCTCATAGATTTCCACTCCATTGACATGACTGATCATATCGCCAGATCTTAGACCTGCTCTGTCTGCAGGAGCTCCAGGGAATGGGGAGGTTATGATCACCATGTATGTAGATGGATCATTCCAGTCTATATAGGCAGGGTTGACTTTTGTAAGGTATATACCGATACCTACATATTTTCCTGTTGTCTCTTCACTAAACTCCTGGGCATCTTCAGGTGTGATGTAATAAGAATACTTATCTCCAAGAGAATCTATCATTGCTGAGATTACAGCATCCTGCATCTTCTGGCTGTCTATCTCATATAGGAAGTTTGTATCAAGATAAGAGTAGAGATTACCCAAAGCATAGAGCATTTCTGATAGAGATGCGGCCTGCTGGGCTGAACTATTGGAATCTGAAGATCCGTACTGAGCTGACGGAGCCATATATCGCTCAATTGAAGGAGCAGCTGACAATGATGTGGCCAAGACCACTAAAGCCAATGTAATTACCAATACTTTTTTCATAACTACTATGATAATTCTATTCTCGTCTAGTTCCTACATAATAAATCTGTATATTGTGTGTGGATGGTTTCTTCACTGAAAGGGTTATATTGAATATAATCTTGGTATGTCGCTCTTCATAAATTATCCGTCATGGATTTCTCCATATGTATTTGAAGGACTACCTATAAGATGGTACGCAGTGATGTATATATTTGCATTCGCCACTGCTTATATCCTTTTTATGAGGTTGTTAAAGGAAAAAGAAAACAGAGACATAAAAAAAGAAACTGCGGAAGATATGTTCATTTGGGCTGTTGTTGGACTCTTGATAGGTGCACGAGTTGCTTCCTGCCTCTTTTATGATGACACTTCTTATTACATTACTCACCCTTGGATGATATTCTGGCCATTTAGAGATGGAAAGTTTATAGGTCTACCGGGAATGAGCTATCACGGAGGAGTAATAGGAGCGATAGTAGCTGGCTTGATATATGCCCACGTCAAGAAATTAAACTTCTTGAGAATAGCTGATCTTATTACTGCCGCCATTCCCTTCGCCTACACTTGGGGACGATTGGGAAACTTCTTTAACGGCGAGTTATATGGAAGAGTTACTGTATCAAAAATAGGTATGATCTTTCCTTATGCCGAGAGATTCAGCACGACACACCAATGGGTTAGAAATGTTGCCGACAGCGTAGGCATACAGTATTTACCAGGAGATTATGTAAATCTTCCAAGATGGCCCAGCCAGCTTTTTGAAGCCTTCTTTGAAGGACTTGTGCTGGGTGCTATAATTTGGTTCTTAGTCAGAAGAATAAAGAAGAACAAGAAACTTGCCGATGGAACTATCCTCGGTTCCTATATTATGGGATATGGAATCATAAGATTCATTCTCGAATACTTTAGACAGCCTGACAGCGATATCGGATATGTCATAGGACATAGTAATAATATTTATCTCTTTGAGAGTTTTTTTAATATTTCAAAGGGACAGATTTTCTGTATCTTGATGGTTGTAGGAGGCTTAGCTCTTCTAGTGTTTGTAAATTTGATTGCAAAAAGGAAAAAGATAGATGATAGACGAAAGAGTTAAAAGTCTTAGGGCTCAGATGGCCCAGATTGGAGTGGACGCCTGGATTGTTACAGGTACCGATCCTCATCAAAGTGAATATGTCGCTCCTAGATGGAGGACAAGAGAATTCATCTCAGGTTTTACAGGTTCTGCTGGAACAGTTGTAATAACTCAAAACGAAGCTCTTCTCTGGGTTGACAGCAGATATTTTATTCAGGGTGCCCAGCAGATCGAGGGTACGGAGTACAAACTTATGAAGCTTGATACTGAAGGTACTCCTGATCCTTGGAAATGGCTTTCTGAGAATATGCAGAAAGGATCAAAGGTTGGTGTGGACGGAACCTCCATCTCAATTGAAACCTTTGAAAAAAACAGCGCTCTACTGAAAAAGAAGGGAGTAGAACTGGTTTCTACACCTGATCTGCTTCTTCCTTTATGGAAAGATAGACCAGAAGTACCTTGTACTAAGATTTATAAGATGAAAGATGAATATGCTGGTTTCACAGCATCTGCAAAGATTAATTTTGTAAAGATTAAACTGAGACAGCAGGGTGCAGACTGGACATTCATCTCCAGCATCGACGACATAGCATGGCTTACTAACTTAAGAGCAAACGATATCCCATGTAACCCAGTTTTCGTTGCATTTGCATTTGTTTCTCTCGATAAGGCCGTTCTTTTTGTTGATAAGAGAAGATTTGATGATGCACTTCTGGAGGAAGTATCGAAGGATTATGAGATTAGACCATACGAAAGTGTATATGAAGATATCGCTTCTCTTACACGTCGTGGTGTCGGATACTATTCTCCTGAGAAGGTTTCATACGCCTTTGCTCCAGCCATCAACAAAAAGAGAAATGTCAGAGGCCGTGACATCACTACAGATCTTAAGGCAAGAAAGAATCCTGTAGAGCTTGAAGGAATGAGAAGAGCTCACTTTCTAGACGGCGTGGCTTTTGCAAACTTCATGGCCTCTCTTGATCCGCTTGGATCATACACAGAGCTTGAGATAGCAGAGATGCTTGAGAACGAGAGAAAGAAGATGGAGGGGTATCTTGGCCCATCTTTCGAACCTATCAGCGCATTCAGGGAAAATGGAGCCCTTTGCCACTATAGCCCGTCAAAGGAACATGAAAAGAGTGTTTCTGGTCAAGGTCTTCTTGTCCTCGATACCGGCAGCCAGTTTGGATTCGGTATGACAGACTTGACAAGAACTCTTCTGTTTGGAACTGATGCTACAGATGAGCAGAAGAGAGATTATACTCTTGTTCTCAAAGGTCATCTTGCTCTTGCAAGACAGATCTTTCCTAAAGGAACAAAGGGTGTACAGCTTGATGCTCTTGCCAAGCAGTTTTTGTGGTGTGCAGGAGAAAGCTATATGCATGGAACTGGGCATGGCGTGGGATGCCATCTCAACGTCCATGAGGGACCAGCAAGAATCTCCAGTGCACTAATTGACGTTCCTTTGGAGACAGGTATGGTTCTCAGTGACGAACCTGGTGTATATAAGGCAGGAAGACATGGAGTAAGAATCGAAAACATTCTTGCCGTCCAGTCATACTCAGAGACAGAGTTCGGTGAGTTCTACAACTTTGAGGTTCTTTCTATGGTTCCATATGAAAAGAAACTTATTGATGTAAGATATCTGACAGATGTTGAAATTGGTCAGATCGATGCATATCATCAGTGGATAAAAGACCAGCTCATCGATTATGTATTTGAAGAGACAAAACCATGGCTTGAAGAAGCTACAGCACCTTTGAAGAGAAACTAATTAATTGGAGATAAAATATGGTGGATCCATTAAAGAAAAACGGAATAATTGAAAGAAAAGGCCCAGTTGTCCTAGTAATCATGGACGGTGTGGGATTTGGAAAGTATAAGGAAGGCGACGCTGTTGCTTCAGCTGTCACAAAGAACCTTGATAAATTCTATGAAACATGCCCTTGGACAAAGCTTAAAGCCCATGGAACAGCTGTAGGTCTCCCTACAGATGCCGATATGGGAAACAGTGAAGTCGGACACAATGCAATGGGATGTGGAAGAGTATTCAGCCAGGGAGCAAAGCTTGTTGCACAGTCCATTGAAGAAGGCAAGATGTTCCAGGGTGAAACATGGAAGAAGCTTGTAAAGAACGTCAAGGATAATGGGTCTACTCTCCATTTCATCGGTCTTCTTTCTGATGGTAACGTCCATTCCCACATCAATAACCTAAAGGCTATGGTTATTGAAGCAAAGAAGGAAGGCGTAAAGAAAGTTAGAGTACATGCTCTTCTTGATGGTAGAGACGTAGGTGAAATGTCTGCTCTCGATTACTTCGATCCATTTGCTGAATTCCTCTCTGAACTCAGTGCCGACGGAACATTTGATGCAAAAATTGCTTCTGGTGGTGGAAGAATGGTAATTACAATGGACCGTTACAATGCCAACTGGGACATGGTAAGAAAGGGTTGGGAGACTCATGTTCTTGGAGAGGGTAGAGAATTTGCTTCTGCACATGAAGCTATCGAGACTCTTAGAAAAGAGACAGGTGCAATCGACCAGGATCTTCCTCCATTTGTCATTGCTGAGAACGGCAAGCCAGTTGGAACAATTGAAGATGGCGACAGCGTAATCCTCTTTAACTTCCGTGGAGACAGAGCTCTTGAGATCACAAAGGCATTTGAAGCTAAGGATCTTAAGGAGTTTGATAGAAAGAGAGTTCCAAACGTGGAATATGCAGGAATGATGGAGTATGACGGAGACCTTCATGTCCCTCATCAGTATCTTGTTTCTCCTCCAGCAATCGACCGCACTCTTGCTGAATATCTCTGCGCAAGCGGCGTGAAGCAGTTCTCTATCTCTGAGACTCAGAAGTTTGGTCATGTTACATACTTCTTTAATGGAAATAAGTCTGGTAAGTTCGATGAAAAGCTTGAAGAGTATGTAGAGGTTCCATCTGACATTGTTCCTTTCGAAGAAAGACCTTGGATGAAGTGTGCTGACATTACAGACAGAGTAATCAAAGAGGTTGAAAGCGGAAAGTGGGACTTTATAAAGCTTAACTACCCAAACGGAGACATGGTTGGACATACAGGAGTATATGAAGCAGTAGTATGCTCTATGGAAGCTATGGATCTTCAGCTTGGTAGACTTAGAAGCGCCATCGAAAAGGCTGGTGGTGTTATGATCATTACAGCAGACCATGGCAACGCAGATGATATGTATGAGCATGGAAAAGACGGTAGTGTGAAGACAAAGGCAAATGGAGATCCAAAGGCAAAGACTTCCCACTCACTTAACCCTGTACCATGTATCATATATGATCCAGAGTACAAGGGAGAGTATTCAAAGACTCTAAACGAAGGTCTTGGCATCTCTTCTATTGCTGCTACATGTATGAACTTCTTGGGCTTTGATGCTCCATCTGATTACGATAAGTCTGTGATCAACTTAGGCTGAGAATTCCAGAATAAAAATAAAGGCTGTCGGATATTCTCCTTCAGCCTTTTTTCTTTATAGGCTGTCTCCGGCATTTAGTACAAGAATTACAGTAGCTGGAATAGCCAGTACTATTGATGTGACAGCTGTATATATCAGATTAAAGTATGCAAAATATATAGATAGAGCCAGCATAATAAAGGCTATAGACCTTTTTACGTTAAGACTGGTCCTATCTTTGACTGCAGTCATAATAAATGTAATTATCGTAGTTACATAGAGAACAATAATAACTATCTGTACATACATCTCATATCCAGGAGTCATTGTGCTCATTCTTCCATGGTAACTGGAGAAGGGAACCAGTGCTGATATAAGAAGCGATACAGCTAAAAATAAGAATGTGTACATTCCCATATTAGATGATGAGAAACCATAGTATCTAAGAGAGGAGAGTAGAAATAACGCCGCTGTAGCAAGAAGAGAAAACCTCTGTATCACTAATAATGCTTCAGGAAATACAAAGATATATCCCATTGCTTCAATGGCATCTACCACTATAAGAGAGGCCTGGAATGCTGTGACTGTAAACAAAAGAGGCATTATCTCTCCATCCTGGCTATGGAGCTTATGTTTGAAGATTAGAGCTGCCTGAGGCCATAAAGAACATACAAGAATGACCAAATGAGGTAGGTAGTCCAATAGATTATTCTTAACTTCATTCCAACCGTCTGTAGTGAAGGAAAAGAATAATACTTCACCCAGACCGAATGCATAAAAGAGAGTAATCGCTATCTGGACTACCAATAGAGATACTATGGTCTTTCTATTTTGGTTTTGCATCAGATTGTATCCTTAAGTGGAATTTGTGCGTCTGTCTTTGTTCTGGCTCCAGATATTGCATTTGCCATAAGAGAAATAACCATATCTATTAATAAAGCACAGCCATTTACAAATGGGATGAGGGAGATAATTGCAGCTTCAGCTCCGTATACATTGATCTTCAACATCTTCAATGCCATTACAGAGATGGCAGCCACTTCGATTCCAGAGAATAGAGAGGATGTAAATGATGAGGCAGCGATTGCGAGAGCGATGAGGATCAAGGCGCTTATTGTTATTTCCGCTCCAAGAGTCTTAAGAAGAGTAATGACAGTAAGAACTGAAACGAAGGCTGTTCCTCCTCTTGATATCACAACAGAAAGAGGTGTGACTGTAGAAGATATTCTCTTCTGTATTCCAAGGTTTGAACGTGAAAGAGACTCTCCGATAAGAGAAGAAGCGAATATGTTTCCACTTACGAATGCTGTGATTATTCCACTTAGTCCTCTACCAATTACACCATATGGATTCTTCTTAAATCCTGTGAATAAAGCAAAGAGCAGAGGAAGAATGACCAATACTACCACAAGTGTTGCAACAAGGAGTGCAATAAATGGCTGTGGAGCTGCAAAAGCGGTCTTTTCCTGCCAGAGTCCTAGGAAGAACGATGTTCCTGCAACATATACGTAGCATGCTCCGAAATATGTGAGAGTCCTTTGGATCCTATACATAACTTCACTGAATGAATTCATGACGGTGTAAGCTGGTCTGATGATATCGGAAGAAGGAGTGAGAGCAACGCCTAGAATAAATGAAGCGATAAGAGCAGGAATAAATACCTTCGATAAGAATGCTGAGGATGAAAGCGGATCGGAAGCCGTGATGAATGCTTTTATTCCGCTTTCATATTCTCCTCCTGCAGAGGCTGATACAGGGAAAATGACATCTACAAATCTAGCGACGAAAGCACCGAGAAATGAGAGGACTAAAGTCGTGACGATAGCCCATAGTATTGTTGTTCTTAATACCTTACCACCTAACTTATTCTTTCTGAGACTTGCTGTTCCACTTGCCAATGTAATTATAGATGTTCCAAGAAACAGAAATGCAGCGACTCCAGTAAGGTAAGATGTTAGAGTCGACATCATCCCAAATAGAGATGACGAGGATGAAAAAGTAAACGCTGTGGCCCCCGCCATTAATAGTGCAGCTAAATATGTAAGCCAAGTCTCCATTATTATCCTCCGTCTTCAGGTATTATTCCTTTACTATACCTGAAAGTTTATATCCGCTCTTTATCTCCTTTTCAAGAAGAGTTCTTGCAAATAGATCTGTCTCTTTTGCAGTTCTTTCATGTGAGGAGACAAAATATGAGAGAGAGCATATTACAATGGCTCTCTGCATGCTTTCTTTATTATACCACACAGTACCCTGATATTCATGGCACTGGACAAGATTCATTACACCACTATCGTTAAGGAGGCATGAAAGCATAAGGGTAGGAGTCTTTTCAACCTCATCTTCCTTATAGAGGATGATGGCTGAAAGCATCAAAGCAGCTTCATGTGACAGAGCTCTTCTCTGATTGTCATCAAGACCCATAAGTGACGTGTACTCTGAGAAGAACTCATCAAGCATCAGTCTATCTGCAGTCTCCATTATTGCTTTTGGTGTCTTTTCGTCTGCAAATGGAATAAGAAGGAGAGTCTCAGCAATGAGGATCTTTACTGATTCATCAAGGCTTGTCCAGCTCTGGAAAGTCTTTGGTCCCTTAGCTCCAAATGCCTTCGAGAGTGCCTTTATAAGCTTGATGACTGGCTGAGCTTCTACATCCATTGGGACGGCACCAATCTGACCCTTAACGCTTTCTTCAAGTGTTGGATAGATTTCATAGAGAGTAGAGTAGATTTCAGCAAGTTCTAATAGAATCTCTCTCTCCTTTTCTTTTGTACTCTCGTTTTTGATGATGTCTTCAATGAGGCCAATGAACTTCGCATCTCTTGCCTTCTCTAAGACATTATAGACTGGTTTCAGTCTCATCATAGCCAAAGCCTTGTCGATATCTCTGATACCTCTCTCTCCATATTCTTTGTATAGAGACTCGATGCATCCGTCAGTATCTTCAACTTCCCTGATGTTCCAGAATACTCTTGCTTCATAACCGTTGAGGGAGAATGTGAATCCATCAAAGAGAGAGATAGATGGAATAATGTATGAGAGTCCATCTGAGAAACAATCCATGATACAGTAGTTTCTGCTGCCATATGTAAGGTTCAAGTTCTCAGCAAGGTTAATTCTCACCATCTTTTTCTCTTCGCCGTTCTTTTTTAGCTTAGGAGCAGAGATGCTGATTGTACCGAAGGCTCTCTCATATCTATTGTTGACGAGAACCAGTGTCCTTTCTTTTCCGCTTCCGTTTACAAAAGCATACACAGATTCCTCAACTCCGTTTGATCCTACACAGTCATAGATGTTGAAGTTGTCTACATTTGCAAAGAGGTATCTCTTTCTCAATAGAGGGAAGATTCTTCTTTCATGCTGATCAATAAGCCACTGGTTTGGTTTTTCATCGTAGTATGCCCTCTGATACTCCATACCATATTTTTCTCTGTAGCCTTCGATCTGACCGTGTCCGATCATAGGTAGTCCAGGAAGAGTAGAGAGAAGAGTTGCCACTCCAAAATATCTGTCATCAGAGCCGAACTGGGCGATGGCAGTGTCTTCGTCAGGGTTATTCATGAAGTTTACATATCTCTTGAGAATCTCTGGTTCAAACTCCAAAGTCTTTTTGATGGAATCTCTATATTTCTGGTTCTCTTGGTTCTTGAGCATGTTCATGAATGCACTGTTATATACACGGTGCATACCAAGTGTTCTTACAAAGTAACCTTCCATCATCCAGAATGCTTCAGCCAATAGTAGAGTATCCGGGACTTCCTTTGCCACTCTGTCTACTACTTCTCTCCAGAACTCTTCAGGAATTCTCTTGTTGAACTCTCTTTCGTCCATAGAGTGCTCGGCTCTTCCTGCAATATCTCCACCTGTACCTGGCTTTGGATACCAAAGTCTTTCTATGTGTCTCTTTGCAAGGGTCATGGCAGCATCGAAACGGATTATAGGGAAGTTTCTTGCAACATGGAGAATCTTCTGAATGACAGCCTCTCTTGTAACAGGATTAAGATAATCAAGCTGTGCAGTATCGTTCCAAGGCATCGTTGTACCATCGTTACCATGGAATACATATCTAATTTCTCCTGTGTGCCTATTTCTCATTCTGAATGTAACAGCGGCATCTGTCCTGTCATAATAGTGGTCTTCAAGCTTTACTTCCCAATCAGGGTTTGTAGAGAGATCCGGACCGTTATATGTATAGGAAGGGAATGGTGAATAATCCTGTGAAATAAAGTATTCAGGGTGTTCATAGACCCAGTTGCCATCGATACCAGTATGGTTTGGAACCATATCGGAAGCCAGTCTGATGCCTCTCTTTTTACATCTTTCCCTTAGATTATCTACAGCTTCCCATCCTCCGATATCTGGAGAGATGTCGTAGTCTTTCAATGAGTAAGCTGAAGCTACAGCATCAGGGTTTCCGCATAGATGCTTGATTGTCTTTGACGCTTCGCTTCTCTGCCAAAGACCGATGAGCCAAAGAGCAGTGATGCCTCTATGCTGCATAATATCCAGCTCTTCATCAGGAATCTGATCTAGAGAAGTAATAGGTCTTTTGTATTGCTTTGAAAGCTGATCCAGCCAAACTAGTGTAGATTTAGCAATCATGACTACACATGGCATCCAGTTGGAATCTGAAGAGAAAGCTTCGTATTCATTTACTTCCGATGAGAAGTCTACTACAGGAATAGGACCTGGGGCTCCGCCGAACCCATGGTCTTTCTGTTCCTCGTTGATGTAGTCCATTGAAGACTTGAGAAGAGTAATGAATGATTCAGGGAGCATTTCTGACCACTCTCTGATGATATATTGAATCTGATCGAGGAGAGAATCTGGATAGAGTCGTGCAGGCATACAGAGGAATGTAAAGATATCGTCTGTGTTTGGTTCTCCATTTCTTAGGTCATCTTTTACATAGGAAGAGAGAATAGAAGAGAGGGCTCTTGAAGAGTCTGGGAATGTCAGACCATCAGGAGCTATGAATGGTCTTGTGGCAGAGACGAGAGCTCTATTCTGCAACATGACCTGATGGATAAAGTATCCTCTCATATCTTCTTCCTGAGTTCTGTCATCAGGAATCTCAGTCGGGAATTCTTTTGCATAGAAATCCAATGCAAAGGAGAGAGAATCGTTCTGGTTTACAGTTGCAAGTCTTCTTCTGAAAAAGTCTTCGTTTGTTCCGGAGATAAGATAAGAAAGTATTGCTTGATAAACATAATGAAGAATAGCTGAAGCATTAAGCTTTGCTGCAGAAATGTATTCGAAATCTTTGCCTTCTTTCTTTTTCTGTTCATTATATTTATAGGAGAGGGAAGAAGCCTCTCTGTAGAAAGAACCCATTCCATTGATAGTCTGGAAAAGTGGATCGTCAAAATTTATTTCTTTTCTTGTCAACTCAGCGATTCTAAAATCTCTGTTTGTCATTTAATCCCCCTTGTTGTGGACATTACATATACAGATATTATCATATTAGATACCCGAAGGGTATTGAAAACATCAAGGCTATTGTATAGAAAACTCCCATTCTTTAAAAAAATCCTGACATTTTCCATATATTTTGTCATAAACGTGAGTTAGAAGTATGGATTCATCCTTTGTGAAGGGAGAAGTGACATATAGTCTCACATCATTATTCTTTGGTCTCCCGATACCTATCCTAAGCCTCCAAAATCCATCACTTCCAATTCTTTCCTTTATATTCCTTAGTCCATTGTGACCTTGTAGTCCTCCTCCCTTCTGCATCTTTGCTTTACCAAGGGGCAACTCCAAGTCATCATGAATAACTAGAATATCCTCACACTTTATTTTATAGAACGTGGCACACTCTGAGACTGCTGTTCCTGAAAGGTTCATATATGTAAGTGGTTTTATGATTCGATACTCTCCGGTTTCAGAGTACATTGAATGAAACTTGCTCTGCCATGAAAGGGATGGAAACAGAGAATCTGCAAGAAGAAAACCTGCGTTGTGCCTTGTGTTTACATAATCTTTTCCTGGGTTACCTAGAAATACAAGTAGCTTTTTCATCTGGTCCTCTCTTCCCCTATTTTAGGGCAGGAAGAAGATAATGGGCAAATAGAGCACTTCGGAGAAATGGGTGTACAAACATTTTGCCCCCACATTACAAAGAGCTCGTTGATGATTATCCAATATTTTCGAGGAAGAAACTTCTTAAGCTCTTTTTCCGTATCTTCAGGTTTATCTGTCTCAACCCAACCAAGCCTATTTGATATTTGGTGGACATGGCAGTCTACACATATGGCATCCATAGAGAATGAAAGGTTCAAAACAAGGCTCGCTGTTTTGATTCCTACTCCTGGAAGAGACAATAGTTTTGCTTCGTCAGCTGGTATTTCCCCATTCCATTTTTCAATTACAATCTCTGCAATCTTCTTTAATTGGTTTGCCTTACGAAGGTAAAATCCACACTTTTTTATTGCTTCTGACACTAAACTCTCATCTACAGAGTATAATTTCTCAATAGTAGGTGCTATTTTAAATAGATTGTTACTTGCTTCCCAAGTTGCGCTGTCTCTTGTTCTGAGAGAAATAATCGTGGAAGCGAGAATCCTATAAGGAGAGTTGTCTTCCATGGCTATTTTCGAAACTGCAGGTATTGGAGCACCTATTTCAGAGAGCGAAGAAGATATGGCAGAGAAAACGCTGTCGAAATAATTATCACTTAGATTTGCTGTGTTCAATTGCTTAGTCCCTTTAAAAAAACTATCATCTAGACATGATTGTAATCTTAAAAAAGGGTATAACCAAAGAAGAAAAAGATAAAGTCGCCTCTACGCTTAAAGACTATGGATTCATAGTAAAAGAGATTGTAGGTGAAAATGATACCGTTTTGGGAGCAGTCGGATCCAGGCACGTAGACCCAAGAGAGATAGAACTACTTCCTGGAGTAAGCTCCGTCGTTCCTATTTCAAAGCCTTATAAGCTTGCGTCCCGAGAGCTTAAGAAAGACGACACCATAGTAAAGGTTGGAAGAGTAAGCATAGGTGGAAATAGAGTCTGTGTAATGGCTGGCCCTTGTGCTGTAGAGTCATACGACCAGATTATGACTATTGCAGAAAAAGTAAGGGAGGCAGGAGCTGTAATGCTTCGTGGCGGAGCATTCAAACCACGTACATCCCCTTACTCTTTCCAAGGTTTGGGAGAAGAGGGGCTAAAATATCTTCAGGCAGCTGGAAAAGCTTTTGACATGCCTGTAGTTACAGAAGTTGTTTCTCCATTGGACGTTGAGATGATGACAGAGTACATCGACATGTTCCAAATCGGTGCAAGAAACATGCAGAACTTCGAACTCTTGAAAGCTGTTGGAAAGACAGGAATGCCTGTTCTTCTGAAACGAGGTATGTGTGCCACAATTGAAGAGTGGCTCATGGCTGCAGAGTATCTTATGTCCAGCGGTACAGATAAAGTTGTTCTCTGTGAGAGAGGAATAAGAACATACGAAAAGGCAACAAGAAATACACTCGACGTATCTGCTATTCCTGTTGTAAGAAAACTCTCCCATCTTCCAATAATCGGAGATCCGTCACATGCTACAGGAATAAGAGATATGGTTGCCCCTATGTCTCTCTCCTTAATTGCTGCTGGCGCATCAGGTATTGAAGTTGAAGTGCACAACAACCCTGAGAAAGCATGTTCCGATGGCCCTCAGTCTCTATACCCTCAACAGTTTGAAAAGCTGATGAGAGATATAGAAGCTCTCTGCCCAGTGATTGGAAAGACATTAGAGAAGACTCCTCGTATTATTCCTGAATCTATAAAAGAAGCTTCAGCTGACCTCTCTTCTTCTACCCAGGATGAGACAATAGTGGCTTTCCAGGGAGAAAGAGGTGCATTCTCAGAGCTTGCTACAAGACGTTTCTTCTCGGAGGATGTAAAGGTCTTGGCTTGTCATTCATTCAAAGACGCCTTCGATGCAGTTTCCTCGGGAAAGGCAAAGTTCGGCGTCATTCCTGTAGAGAACGCCTTGGGTGGAGCTGTATATGATCCGTTGGATCTTATTAAGACCCACTCTGAACTGAAGGTTGTAGGAGAGACGGAGATTCGTGTCGTTCATAACCTTATTGGCTTCCCTGGAACAGAAATAAAAGATATTAAGAAAGTCTACTCACACCCTCAGGCAATAGCTCAGTGTAAAGAGTTCTTGGAGAGGGAGATGCCGGAGGCTGAGGCAATTCCTTTCTTTGATACAGCTGGAGCTGTAGGTTTTGTAAAGAGGAATGGTGATAAATCTGTAGCTGCAATCGCAGGCTCTCCTGCTGCTTTATATCATGATATGGAGATCATCAGACAGGGAATAGAGACAAACCCATCCAACTATACTCGTTTCTATGTACTTACAAGAGAAGAGAACGTGGAAGAGTTTATAAAGGGAAGAAAGAAAGAGAAGGCATCCTTCCTCTTTAATGTATCAGACGAGCCGGGAGCATTGATGAGAGTATTGGAGATTCTCTATCAGAGAGGCTTGAACATGCAGAAGTTGGAGTCAAGACCAATTCCAGGTAAGCCTTGGGAATATACTTTCTATGTAGATGCCCTCATCCCTGAAAACAGCGACTTTGATGAGACATGCAAAGAAATAGCAGCTTCGACTGTAGGTTTCAGACTCCTTGGAATCTATGAAAACGGGATACTCTAATGGAATATAAACCTTATGATGATGTAATGCTTTTTATGGGGGTTCTCAGTGTCAAAGGTTTTCCTCAGACACTGAGGGAAAGCCTAGAGAAAAACTTCGGTCCTATAAAGACCATCTCTGATCCTTTTCCTTTTTCTTTTACGGACTACTATGTACCTGAGATGGGGGAAGGAATAGAGCGTTTCTTCATCTCTTTTTCTAACCTTGTTTCTCCAGATTCACTTGCTGATATAAAAGTAATTACCAACGAAATAGAGAAGGAATATGAAGAAGATGGAGGAAGAAAGATTAACTTGGATCCTGGAACTTTAAGTGAATCCAATATTATTCTAGCCACAACAAAGAACCGCTCTCATCGCATCGCCATCGGCCAAAACTTATATGCTGAGCTTACTCTTATGTACAAGAACCATGAGTATGTTTCTTTCCCTTGGACATACAGCGATTATAAAAGTGAGAGAGTTCAGAATACCTTGTTGGAATTCAGGAAAGAGTATCTATTGATGCGAAAAGAAGTGTTAAAAAATAAAAATAAGCAAAATTAGAGTATTGTTTATTGCACTAACAAAGTATGGTAATCTACAGAAAAGGGCCGGAAATACCGGCCCTGAACTATAGATTACGAGTAATTATTCATCATCTCCATCATCAAAGTCGAAGTCATCATAATAATTTTCATCGATTTTGCTCTCATACTCGTCATCGATACAGCATAGGATTGAGTCGGCTGCATAGAAGCCATCATCTCCCTCCTCTACATCTTTGAGAGAAAGGACTCTGAAGTAAGTATTGAAGAAGTCGTCTTCGCTGTTATTGATGATTGACCAGTCTTCGTCACTCTTACCATCTTCTACTATCTGTAGGAAGTACTGATGTCCTTCTGGATACATATCATCCATGTGCTTAGACAAGAGGAATAAGTCTTCGTCGTTTCTTTCTTTTACAAACTTGAGAGCGAGATTGAAGTGTTCTCCATCGTCGTCGATACCCTGAACATAAATTCCATTTTCTGCTCTATGTATTCCTGTAATCTCTGCATCATAGGAATCTAAGACAAGGTATGGAAATGATTCTTCGAAGTCGCTGTCATTTTTCAACAAACTCATTATTGAATCCTGCATAACCCAATCTTTATAAGCATAGATGTCTTTGAAATCTCTTGCTGAGTAGTTGACTTCAGTAATTGCTACATCACCATTAAGTCCATCTTCAAGCTTTATCTGGAGCTGGAAGGCTCCATCGTCGACTTCTTTCCTTATTTCCTCTTCTCCTTCTACCTGGTCTTTTTCATCGATGATCTCAAGATAAGCATCTACAGGAAGAGATACAGTTACACTATCTTCTCCTTCGCTGATGACTTCCGGGTCAAAAACCATGCAATCATAGTCAAGGAGGTCTTCTATTTCGTCTGAGTAATCCATGATTTCATTTTCAAAGTTTTCCTTCGAAAACTTGTTTACTATTTTGAATGAAACTACTGCGTTAAAAACCTTCATTTTCTTCTCCTATGGCTTAATAATAACACAAATAGATTACTAAGTCATTTTTCGACAGTTTCCTTCAAAAATGAGTTATATAAGTATGAAGAAATTTTTGTTTTATTTAACTCTTTTGGTCTTATTGTCATCATGTACTTTCTCTCCACCCATTACTCTGACCGTGTCGCCTTACTCTGATACCCCCTGGGAAGAAGTAAGCGGAAAAGAGATGTGGTACAAAGTCAAATGGTTTAATGGAGATAAAGTTGAGACAATCTATATGGATAAAGGAGTCTGGAGTATAGACGTACAGGCTGATAGAGATTCTTTGTTGGTATTTGCTTTCTATCCTTTAGGTGATATGGAGCCATTGGGAGGCTTCTGGGAGCCTGGGGATAATAATAAAGTTTGGCTCTTTCCTGAAGATGGCTACTTTGCCGATATGCTTATCAGTGCCGCAGAGACATATCCATCTCCTGTAAGTAATATCAGCATTAAGAGATTAAAAGAAAGAATATCTGATTTATGTGTCATAAACCGTGTCTCATTTCTTTCTTCTCTTCTTGAAGGGAATATAGATGATGAAGAAATAGAACTCTATAAAAAATATAGGGTTCCTTTGGATGGAGTACCAAAAGGAAAGTGGGTCTCTCTTTATTCCCACTCCCAATCTATATTTGTTTCAGATGTGTTTGATCCAGGTACTGTGCCTCTTTTTCCAGGAGTCTACCATTATACAAACTTTGAGAGAGACTTGATGCTGACTATAACATTAGATGAGAACGGAAAATATTATACACGAGTATCTTCTCCACCTCTTTGGTGAGTCTTGGTTGTAAGGAGTAAAAAGAGGATATATCATTAGAGTATGGAATCATTAAGAGAATTATACAGAATTGGATATGGTCCTTCTTCCTCCCATACAATGGGACCTAGGGCTGCAGCTGAGAGATATATCAGAGAGCATGGCGACATAAAGAGCGTAAGAGTAGAGTTATATGGATCTCTTGCTGCTACAGGAAAGGGACACCTTACAGATAAAGCCATTGTAGACGTTTTCAACGCCAATGGAATAAAGAGTGAGATTGTCTGGTATCCTGATGTGTTCAAACCATTTCATCCCAATGCCGTCACTTTTATTTCCGATGAAGCAGCAGATACTTATTACTCTGTAGGTGGCGGAAAAATAGTCAAAGAAGGTGAAGACAACCTTGTTGACGACAAAGTTTATCCAGACTTGGTTCTCGGTGATATGGAGAAGATGCTCCACTATTGTGATTACCATGGATATCAGATGTGGGAAGTGGCCATAGAATATGAAGGCGAATCTATCCTTGATTATGCAGGGGAAGTATGGAGGGTAATGAAGAAGGCCATTGAAAGAGGACTGGAAAATGAAGGCGTTCTTCCTGGTGGCCTTAAGCTTCAGAGAAAAGCATGTCTATCGCACGCAAAGAGCATAGACTTCGCAGGAAGCTTGGGAAATACTTCTAGAGCCATCTCTTTTGCTCTTGCGGTAAGCGAAGAAAATGCAGGAGGCGGTGAGATAGTAACAGCTCCTACCTGCGGTAGCTGTGGAGTATTACCTGGGGTTCTTTATTATCTCCAACAGGAGTATAAGATTCCAGAAGTAAGAATACAGAGAGCCATTTTGACAGCAGGCTTGGTTGGAAATATAGTAAAGACAAATGGCAGTATAAGCGGAGCTGAAGTCGGGTGTCAGGGCGAAGTGGGAGTCGCATGTGCAATGGCAGGAGCTGCTGCCACCCAGCTTTTAGGTGGATCGATTTATCAGATAGAGTATGCTGCTGAAATGGGTCTTGAGCACCATTTGGGACTTACTTGCGACCCTTTGATGGGACTAGTGCAGGTTCCATGTATCGAAAGAAATGCTATGGCATGTATGAGAGCCATCGACCATGCTTCCTTTGCGCTTATGGGTGACGGAAGACATAAAGTCTCTTTCGATAACGTTGTGGAAGTAATGATGGAGACAGGAACAGCACTCCCTTCTCTCTATAGAGAGACAAGCCAAGGAGGATTGGCTAAGATTGTTGAAAGTTAAAAAATAGCCTAATTCTCTCATTTCTTAAATAATAAATATTATTCTTTCAAGTATCAGACTATTTTTTTTGATGGGTACCGATTATGGTACCCATAACTTTTAAAGGAACAACTGGAATAATAATGCAGTGATGCATCCCGCTGCAGCTGTAATAGGGAGCCCTAGTTTAAAGAAGGAAGCCACTATTGCAACTATTGTTCCTGCCAATGCAGAAGTAAAGGATCCCGTAGAATAGAGAATAGAAGGGAATGTAAGAACTGCAAGTGTTACATATGGAGCGTAATAAAGAAAAGATCTGAAGAACTTATTCTTTATAGGCTTACGCAGTACTAAGAGAGGAATTACTCTGATGAGGTATGTCACTACTGCCATCAATATAATAGATATGTAGATATACTTGTCGTTCATTCCACTTCCTCCTCTAGGTTATTATCTTCTTCAATAGGGAAGAAGTAGGCAGCCAGTGCAGAAAGTGCGACTGTAAGAATAATTACTTTCATTCCTGTAGATATTCCAGATAAGAAAGAAATCTTTGTAAATAGGAAACTCAACAGGGCGGAGAGAAGAACCAACACAGCAACTACCTTGTTTTCCCTGGCTGGTGGAATGATGATTGCCAAGAACATAGCATAGAGTGCGATGGAGAGTGATGATGTGACTACGGGTGGTAGAATCTCTCCCATAATTCCTCCAAGGGCAGTTCCCAATACCCATCCGGGGCAGGCCACAGACATGGCGCCTATATTATATAGTGGTGAAATAGGAGTTTTCTGAGCTACAGATATACCGAATATTTCATCTGTCACTCCGATTCCCATAAGCATTCTCATACTTGTCTTCTCTTTTGGAGATAGCTTAATTGTCAGGGCTGCGCTCATTAAGAGGTATCTAAGGTTAATGACCAATGTTGAGATCACAAGCTCAATATAAGATCCACCTTCTTCAAGAATAGAGAGAGCTGCAGCTTGACCGGCAGATGTATAGTTAGTGGCGCTCATTAATGCAGATTGATACCACTTTAATCCTACGTCTCCTCCTCTTATTCCAAGAGTAAAAGAGACGGCAAAATAACCAAGGGCAATTGGAATTCCATCAATAAGCCCCTTTCTGAAACTTTCTATGTTTCTTTTCATGATTAATACTCATTTAAAGAAGCCCCCGTTTCCGGGGACATCTTTTATTTATGATTAGTTATTTGACAACGATGTTCACAAGTTTTCCTGGAACTACAATCTCTTTGACGACAACCTTTCCATCAGTCCACTTCTTAACAGCTTCGTCATTCTTGGCTGCAGCGAGCATATCATCCTTGGAGATTTCTCTTGCTACTTTCAGCTTTGCCCTGACTTTACCATTAATCTGGACAACAACTTCGATCTCGTCGTCCTTTGTCTTCTCTTCATCATATACAGGCCATGGTGCCTTGGATACAGATGGCTCGTGTCCAAGCATAGACCAGAGCTCTTCAGCAAGGTGTGGTGTGTATGGAGAGAGAAGAAGAGTCAAAGTCTCAAGACAGACTTTAGGAATCTCTGTCTCTTTGTTCATCTCGTTTACATAGACCATCATCTGAGAAATAGCAGTGTTGAAGTTAAGTGTAGCTGTATCATCAGTGACCTTTTTGATGGTCTTGTGCATCATCTTCTCCAAGTTCTTTGAAGGCGCCTTGTCTACAATAGTTTTCTCTGTTGCGATTCTCCATACTCTGTCGAGGAATCTGTAGACGCCGATGAAGCCCTGAGTAGCCCATGGTTTTGACTCTGTGAGAGGACCCATGAACATCTCATACATTCTTACGCTGTCTGCACCATAGTCCCTGATGAAGTCATCTGGGTTGATGACGTTCTTGAGAGACTTGGACATTTTTGCAATGACCTGGGTAAGTTCTTCACCTGTCTCTTTATCGAAGTACTTGCCGTCTCTCTCTTCAACCATATCTGTAGGGACGAGAGACTTGTTTGACTTCTGATAAGCAAAGGATGTGATCATGCCCTGGTTGACAAGACGCTTGAATGGCTCTGGAGTATGGACGATTCCTGCATCAAAGAGAACCTGGTGCCAGAATCTAGCATACAAGAGATGGAGAACAGCATGTTCTGCTCCACCTACATAGAGGTCTACTGGCATCCAGTATTTCTCTTTCTCTTCATCTACAAAAGCGTTGTTGTTCTTTGGATCAATGTATCTGAGATAGTACCAGCAGGAACCGGCCCACTGAGGCATAGTATTTGTTTCTCTCTTTGCATCTGCACCGCAGACAGGACACTTGCAGTTTACCCAGCTGTCAACATTTGCCAATGGGCTTTCTCCTGTTCCGCTTGGTTCATATTTATCGACTTTAGGAAGAGTAAGAGGAAGCTGATCTTCTGGAACAGGAACAGTTCCGCAGTGAGGGCAGTGTACAAGAGGAATAGGCTCACCCCAATATCTTTGGCGTGAGAATACCCAGTCTCTAAGCTTATAGTTCACAGCCTTATGGCCGCACTTGTGCTCTTCAAGATACTCTAGACACTTCTCGATTGCGTCTTTCTTGTTCAATCCGTTAAGCCAATCTGAGTTGACATGCTCTCCGTCTTCTGTCCAAGGCTCTTCCTGTACATCTACCTTGCTCTTCAAGACTTCGATGATAGGAAGATTGAACTTCTTTGCAAACTCCCAGTCTCTTTCATCATGGGCAGGAACAGCCATGATGGCTCCTGTTCCATAGGATATAAGTACATAGTCGGCAATCCAAATAGGAAGCTTCTTTCCATTTATTGGGTTGATGGCATAAGAGCCTGAGAATACACCGGTCTTCTCTTTTGCCAAATCTGTTCTTTCAAGATCAGACTTATGCTTAGTGATCTCAAGATACTCTTCTACAGCCTTTTTCTGCTCAGGTGTAGTAAGCTTCTCAACAAGAGGATGCTCTGGTGCTATAACCATATAAGTTGCACCGAAGAGAGTGTCACAACGTGTTGTGTATACTTCAAGATAATCGTCGCTCTTCTCAAGCTTAAAGAACACTGCAGCACCTTCACTTCTACCGATCCAGTTGCGCTGCATTGTCTTTACAGACTCAGGCCAATCAAGATCATCCAAGCCCTTGAGAAGTCTGTCACCGTAGGCAGTGATCTTAAGCATCCACTGTCTGATGTTCTTCTTCTCGACCTTGGTTCCGCATCTCTCGCATCTGCCTTCTTTTACTTCTTCGTTTGCCAGTCCTGTCTTACATGAAGGACACCAGTTGATAGGAGTATGTGCCTCATAAGCCAATCCCTTTTTATAAAGCTGAAGGAAAATCCACTGTGTCCACTTGTAGTAGTCTTCGTCACAGGTGCTGATCTCTCTATCCCAGTCATAGGAGAAGCCAAGGCTCTTTATCTGACGACGGAAGTTGTTGATATTCTTGTTTGTGGTGATATAGGGATGTGTCCCTGTCTTGATTGCATAATTCTCTGCAGGAAGGCCAAAAGAATCGAATCCCATTGGATGAAGGACGTTATATCCATTCATTCTAAGGAATCTGGAATATATATCAGTGGCTGTATATCCCTCAGGGTGTCCTACATGGAGACCTGCTCCTGATGGATAAGGAAACATATCAAGCACATAAGCCCTTTTTTCTTTAGGGTAAGAAGGATCTTCTTCGGCTTTGAATGTTTTGTTCTCTTCCCAGTATTTCTGCCATTTAGGCTCTATTTCATTAAACGGGTATTTGCTCATAGCGACAGTTTATCAACATGAAAAGAAAAATACCACACTCGATGTAATGTGGAAGAGAAATGTATTTCATTTTTCTCAAAGTTTTAA
>CAMEQB010000009.1 GCA_945932505.1 uncultured Spirochaetales bacterium | reverse complement strand
GCAGTTCTCAACGAAGCCTGAAAGCTGGCACCCTTTAGGGTGGCGGTAGTTCACCTATATCTCCATTTTGAATGTCTATGTTGTACTTCAGCAAAAATTGTTTGATAATAAAGATACATTAAGAACGGAGGAACAATCCAATGGCAAAAGAATTTTTGGTAGAGACAAGTGCCAGACATGTCCATGTAACACAGGAAACACTTGAGAAGCTTTTTGGAGAAGGATATCAGCTTACTGTCAAGAAGGAGCTTTCACAGCCAGGACAGTATGCATCAAACGAGAGAGTCACAGTTGTAGGACCTAAGAAGGAACTTGCTAATGTCTCTATTCTCGGACCATGCAGAAAGCTCAACCAGGTAGAGCTCAGTGCAACAGATGCCCGCTCAATCGGTATCAACGCACCTATCAGAGAGTCTGGTGATATTAAGGGAAGCGCTGGATGTAAGCTTGTAGGACCAAAGGGCGAAGTCGAGCTTGAAGAAGGCGTCATCGTCGCTAAGAGACATATCCACATGACTGAAGCTGATGCAGCTGAGTTTGGTGTTAAGAATGGAGATCTTGTTTCTGTTTTAATTGAAAACGAAAATGGAAGAAAGACTATCTATGGCGATACAGTCATCAGAGTCAGCAACTCCTATTCTCTCGCTATGCACATCGATACAGACGAGTCTAATGCTGCTTCTTGTGCAAAAGTCCAGATGGGTAAGCTTGTTTAATCTTTACTCTTATTTTTTCCGGGTCACTCAGCGTGGCCCGTTTTTTATCTATGGCCAACTCTCTTACAATACTTAGAATTATCTTTTCTCCCCTTCTCCTAATTCTCAATCCCCTTTCACTCTCCTTCGATACTCTTTATATATTATTGGGCCTCACAGATATTCTTGATGGCTTTATAGCGAGAAAGACAAAGACTACATCAAAGCTCGGTTCTATATTGGATAGCATAGGAGACATAGTATTCTGCGCCTCTTCATTTATAGCTATCTATCCTACCCTTGAGCTTAATGCTTATATCTCACTCTTTATAGCAATAATCTTTATGTTAAGAGTCGTAAATATAATAGTTGGATATATAAAGGAAAAGAAGCTTATACTTCTCCATACAATACCAAATAAAGCCACAGGATTTCTTCTCTACCTTTTCCCTTTGACTCTTAATTTCATATCACATGATTTATCTGCAACAGTAATTGCAGGAGTTGCTCTTTATGCGTCTATTGGCGAAGGATACTTAATATGGAACGGGAAAACTAAATAGCCTTAATTCTCTTTGCGCTCTCTGCGAGTCTCACTAAGTCTTCCCAACTAAGTGCTTCAGCCCTCTCACTACCAGAGAGTCCTGCACAAGATATTATTTCTTCCACTTTTTCTTTTCCCATATTTCCATACTCAGAAGAGTTAAGATTATTTCTTACAGTCTTTCTTCTTTGCTGGAATAAGTCTCTAATAAGAGGAATAAAGATAGGCCTAAGCTCTTCAGCGACTAAAGGTGTCTCTCTTTTTTTCATTACAACGACTGCACTCTCAACATTAGGCTGAGGCCAGAAGCAACCTTTAGGTAACTTCAAGGAAAGCTTATTTTCATAATCTATCTGAGTAAGTACAGAAAAGGATGAGTAATCATCCTCCCCTGGCTTACTGGTCATTCTATCCACCACTTCACGCTGAAGTGTAAAAACCATTAAAGGAGGAAGATAGGAGTTCTCAATAAGCTTACCTATCATTACGGAACCTACATTATATGGAAGATTACCTACGATTCTATCAGGAAGAGGCAACAGTCTTTTTTTAAAGAGAGTCTTCAATGCATCGCCTTCAATAAGATTGAAGTTTTCTTCGTCGTTAAATGCAACTTCCGTTAGAAGCGAGGCAAAGCCATGGTCAATTTCAAAGGAAGTAAGGTTAACTTTCTTTTGAATAAGCATGTGCGTTATTGCACCTAGTCCTGGTCCTATCTCCCAGACTTTCATCCCGCTTTCCAGCTCCATTAAATCAATAAGCCTTTTTCTCCCTTCCGGAGAAATAAGAAAGTTCTGTCCGAACTTCTTGGACATAGCAAGTCCTCGCTCATTTAATACTCTTTCAATCTCTTTAGGGCTGTCGTAGTTGAGGTTCCACATACCTTGATGATAATCCACCTCTCTATAAAAGGAAAAGCCTTGTTTAATAAGAAGATTGAAAGAGATGTAAGCATCAATGGCCAATAGAGTTTTAAATCATATTGGGTAAGGTCTGGTATTATTGATGGTATTCTACAAATAAAATCATATATTTGTAGAACAATATAATCTAAATTAGGAATAAAACAATTTATTACTATTATAAAAAAGAGAATTTCTATTACTATTCCTCCTGGTATAGACAAAAAGAGAGAAGCTAGTGACCAGGAGGAGAATAACTTAAGAGACAAAGGAACGGTTGCAGTGAGGGCACCGAAAGTTGACATGATCATAGACATAGTGTTTTTAAATCCATCAGTAAAGATCAGTATTCCTGATAGAGCAGAGAAGCTTAGCGCGGCTCCATAGTCACATAAGACATAAGGAGTTGTTTTTATCATTAATAGAAGAGAAAGCGTATGAGCGTATCCGACTCCAAAGTATGATGAAAGCATCATCAATAGAAATGCTCGAAATAGAGATGGTCTGAAGCCATTAATATAGACAAAAAGAAAAGCGATTATTTTTGATATTATCTCACTCTCTTGTTTTCCGACTATTTTTGAAAGGGGCTTTTGGGTAATCATGATTATAAAAGCCAAGTGCATTCCAGAGAGAGCAAATAAGTGACTGAGGCCCATGAATCTTCCCATCTCTAGAATCTCTTTTGAGCCATCAAGGGAAGAGCCCGTGATTAATAGTGAAGTAAGGTTCCCCACTTTTCCTCTCTTTAAGCTTCTAGTGAATAACGAGAGAAAGCGTCTCCTTCCTCTACCAAAGGAACTTCGTCTTTCTATAAAGGAGGAGGAAGACAAGAAGTAACCATCCATCATCTTACCTTTGAGTACTACTCTATCTCCTATGTCCTCGTCTCCCAGTTTCGATATTACATATAACTTTCCCTTGGCACTACACCAGTTACCTTCCCCATCACTACAGCATGTAAGCTCTATATTATATCCTCTGGTTTCATTACCTCGGTAAGAGGGAATAGATATAATCTTTCCCCCCACAATTAAAGTATCTTTGGCTTTCATAGGGACTACCAATGAAGAAGGTGTGATGGATTCAAAGCCAAACAGAGACGCCACAATAAATGTGAGGAGAAAGACCGAAAGATCATCCTTTCGTTTATACAGGGCCCACAAAAAGACAATAAAGGAGGTTATAAATAGAATTCCAAGAACAAGACTATTTATTGATGCCATTGAAAACCCAAATATAACTAAAGGAATCACTTTCTCCATACACATATATAACGCTTTTTTGCCCCATTTCTGACAAATATATTAATTTAGCGTTTTGATATATTATGTTTATTCCCTTGTGATAAAATTAGTTATACATGTTATATGGCACTTTATATTCTTCCCTCATATCTACTCAGATGCATAAGGTTTAACCCTTTTGTTTCCCTCAGTCGGGAATATAATGGATCTCTTGGGCAGTGACTTGAACTAGTTGGAGTTAGAAGAGTCCCTGTTTTTCTTGGACTCTACTTCTTTAAGCTTTTCTTTTAACCTTTTTTTCTCCTCGTCTGTTAGCTTCTTCTCCGCCAACAGCTTCTCCATGCTGGACTGCATCTTTGTAAGCTCTGCATTGGAAGAAGCATTTAGTTCAGTAAGCTTGGCTATATCCTCCCCGAGTTTCATGACAGTTTCGTTGAGTTTTACAACATGATCCATAAGCCCGGAGAAAGCAGTGTCAATAATGACCGAAAGGGCCTCATCTGAGACTGCGATTCCCTTTTTCTTCAGTGCTTTTGATACTTCTTCGATACTACTATTCCCTTTTACTGACATGACTTATATTTCCATTTATTTGATGTTTATGTCCAATCTATGTCTTTGTAGTAAAGGAATTATTGAACATTTTCAATGATTGTTTGCTTCCTACAGTTTTTTATGAGTTACGGAAGAACATTAGAAGTTACCTTTACACTATTTATGGAAGAAAAGCTCTATTCTCTTTAATAGAGTATAAGCATCATCCACTGTCACCTTGACTCCGCTTTTCTCCAGCTCTTCCTTTGTTCTAAAACCATAGTTTACGATAATGCTCTCCACTTCCGCGTTCTTTGCTGTTAAGTAATCTACTTCACTATCCCCTATGTAAAGAGTAGAGTTTCTATCTGCGCCATAATCCCTCATCATAGAAAGTAGACTTTCCGGGTCTGGCTTCAATGGATACTTATCGCTCTGCCCGATAATAAAATCGAAGGAGATATCAGGGAGAATATTCTTTATTATCTCCTCCACCAGAAACTGGCTCTTATTTGATATTACTCCGATCAAGTATCCTTCGGACTTAAGAGCATAAAGCATATCGAGTATTCCTGGGTAAGGAACAGTATGGTCTGAAGGATGCTTTTTATATGTCGCCATCATTAGTTCCACCATCAAAGGAAGGTCTTCTTCAGGAACTTTGACACTACTATTGCTAATGGCAGTAAAGAGGGCGTTTCTTAATCCATGCCCCACATATAAGCGAATCTTCTCTTTTTCTACTTTCGGCAGAGACCAAGCTGAGAGGGCATAGTTAATTGCTCCCCTTATATCTTCCAAAGTATCTAACAAAGTACCATCTAAATCAAAAACAACAAGTTTTTCAGCCATGTGGTGATTATATACACCTCTTTATCAAATGGGAACTTGTACCTTCATGATTAATACTCTATCCTCATGACGGAGGGTAATATGTACTCGATAAGAATTGGTAAGGGAAAAGAAAAACAACTAGAGAAACACCATCCTTGGGTATTCTCCGGAGCTGTAGATAAAGTAATCCCTTCTTTTACAACTGCAGATTGGGCGAATGTATATAATAGCGAAGGGACCTTCATAGCAAAGGGATGGTATGACGAGAAATCCCATATCATTCTACATCTATTATCATGGGATCCAGATGAAGATACAGATGAAAGCTTTGTTGAGAGGCTGGTAAAAAACGCCGTATTTAGACGAAGAGAGTTCTTCTCATCTCCTGATACTACTTGTTTCCGACTTATTCATGGTGAAGCGGATTTCATTCCTGGAGTAGCTGCCGATACTTATGGCAGAGAAATAAGGATAATAATCTCTTCCCGTTTTGCAGAGCACTTTTTACCTGTCATCATCAAAACTCTCACAGAGCTTCTTTCTCCATCTCGCATCCAAGTAACTACAGACCCCTTCTATTCTTCTTCTGAGGGCCTCTCCGATAAAGTACGATATTTTATCGATGGAAAGGAAACTAACCTAGGTAAAGATGACCTGAAGAACACTCTATTTCTTGAAAGTGGACTGTGGTATGAAGCCTCTCCAGGAAAAGGACAGAAATCTGGATTCTACTGCGATCAGAGAGACAACAGAAACGCTATAGAGAAGTATGTGAAAGACAAAGATGTACTTGATGTATGTTCATATACCGGTGGCTTTACACTGCACGCTCTGAGAGCTGGAGCAAAAAGCGTAAAGGCCGTAGATTCATCCGAGTCTGCACTGCGTCATCTATTGTATCAGATACATCTTAACGAGAACAAAGGAACACTGCCACCTTCCTCCAGGGAAAAAGTGGAGATAGAAGCTTATGACTGCTTTGAATATGTAAGAGGAATAGAAGAGAATAAATATGATGTGATCATTCTTGATCCTCCTAAACTTGCCCAGACAAAAGGAAAGCTGGAGAACGCTACAAGGGCATATAAAGACCTAAACAGAGTGGCTATGATGAAGATCAAGAATGGAGGAATAATCGCTACATTCTCCTGTTCCGGTGCAATGACAAGAGAAAACTTCCTCCTAACTCTCAGCTGGGCGGCAGCAGATGCAGGAGTAGAGGTGCAGGTACTGGAGACACTATCTCAAGCTTCAGACCATCCTCAGCGTCTTTCATTTCCTGAAAGCCAGTACTTAAAGGGATTTATTCTTAGAGTCATCAAATAAAAAAGCCCGGTTTCCCGGGTACGAGAGAGTGGTTCAAACGCCACTCTCTTCTTTTGTTGGTTCTGAGAGTATGCTGATTTCAGGTTGCTCTTCAGTCTTATTATCTTTCTCTTTATTTGGAGCCTTCTTTTCGCTTCTAATGCAAGCAAACATACTAAATCCTACATAAGCTCCCATTAACAGAATAATAATCGGTGTGAGGAAGTTTATATCAAAGGAACCTGAGCGAGTTGCTCTTACTGTTCCATAGATTGTGTTATATACAGAAGAGCGAGGAAGAGTGACGGCAAAAGCCAAGCACACCACAAAACCAATAGCACATAGAATACCAAATACCAAAGCAAATTTTCTTAATGCAGATTCTTTAATCATTTTCTTTGCCTCCAATAGTAATCTAACCCCTCATTTATTATCAGGCAACACTTACGGAGAAATAGACAAATACTCTCTTTCTTACCTACACAGAATTGACAAATTCATCATTTTAGCCACAAAAAGGACCATTCAAAGATAAAGGCACGACCGAAGCCGTGCCTTTATTTCTCACAATAGAGAGATTAGAAAGCTGCGTTGAGCCATGTGATACCATCGATCTGTCCAACGAAGTATGGAGCAGACTGGAGTGATGATTCATGGAAGTAGCCATCATATGTAGCGTTGCCCTGAACAGCAGCGAAGCTATCATACATTGCTTCGTTTGTAGGAGCTGCTCCCTTGATTGTGAACTTAGAAGTGTCGAATACGTGGAGAGAACCATCAGCAATTGCTGCTGCAGCCTTATCCATAGCTTCCTTTGTTCCAGGAGCTGCGATAGCTGTGTTGAGTTCTGTTACGACGACTTCGCCTCTAGACATTTCACCACAGTAGTCAGATGGATTCTGTACGCCATTGATGTAGTTAGCGATGAATGTATAGAAGTAGTTAGTCCAGTCGATTCTACAAGAGAGGAGAGAAGCCTTTGGAGCAACACCTGTCATGTCGTTGTTGTAACCTGTGTGGAATACACCTCTTTCCTGAGCTGTTGTAGCTGGAGTTGTGTTATCAGAATGCTGGCTGATCATTACAGCACCCTTATCGATGAGAGCCTTAGCTGCTTCTGCTTCAAGAGTTGGGTCTGACCATGAGCCTACGAACTGAACAAGCATTGTTGCGCTTGGACATACGCTTCTAGCACCAAGATAGTAAGCTGTCATACCAGAAACAACTTCTGCGAATGAGAATGCTCCGACATAACCGATGACTGCCTGGTCTGCCTTGATCTTTCCTTCGTCGATGAGCTGCTGGAGCTTCATACCAGCTGCGACACCAGCGATGTATCTGCCTTCATAGATAGCAGCAAAAGCGTTATAAGTATTGTCTCTTCCGTCAACCTGAGATCCGCAGTTTGTAAGAGATACGAACTGTACCTTTGGGAACTCGTCAGCTGCCTGCTGCATATACTGCTCGAAACCATAAGAGTTGTTGAAAATGATTTCGCATCCTTCTGCAGCGAGAGCGAGGTTAGCGTCGACACAGCCTGCATCTTCGCCGATATCTCTCTTTACAGAAAGTTCGACATCATATCCGTCAGCCTTGAGCTTATCGATAGCTGCGTTCATGCCGTTCATGAAGTTATAAGTGTAACCCTGATCGTTTTCGCTTCCGATTACGACGAAACCGATCTTTGTTGCTTTCTTCTCTGTTGTAGCTTCACCAGCTCCCTGAGCGAACAGGGAGAAGCACATGAGAAGAGCGAGTGCGATAGCAAGTGTCTTTTTCATTGTTTTCTCCTATTTTCTGCCTTACGGCTGAAGTAGTATACAAAGATGATACTTTCCTAAGGAAAGGTGTGTAAAGTGATTTTTCACGCAATTATTATCTTTTATTTTAATGCTTTACCAAAATAATCTTATATCTATCCTACACCATAGCACTTATGGTGCAGGATATTATACAAATCGTTCAGCGATCTTCTCTGAAGTAGTTCAGGCCGAGGGCTGCTGGTGGCTGCTTGTCACGAGAATTGCGCATACTTGTGACAACCAGAACAATCAAAGTAACAACATATGGAAGCATCTTATAGAGCTCTGTCGGGAAGAATGGCAGAAGCACTCTAAGATACATGATCTTCAATGCACCGAAGAGAATTGCACCCCAGATTGCATTTAGAGGTCTCCACATACAGAAGATTACAAGTGCTACTGCGAGCCATCCGATTCCTCCAAGAGAGGACTCGTTCCATGTACATCCACCTGTGGTCATAACATATACCATACCACCCACAGCTGAGATTCCACCACCGATAATTGTGGCTACATAGCGGTACTTGGTCATGTTTATACCTGCAGCGTCTGCTGTAACAGGTGACTCACCTACAGCTCTTAGGTATAGACCAGTCTTAGTCTTCTGGAAGAAGAGATGCATAGCCACAGCAAGGATTATTGCAAGGTAGAAGAAGAATGGCTGAGAGAAGAGAATCGGACCTACAAAAGGTATGTTTCTCATAAATTGAGGGAACGGTACAAAGGAGAATGCTTCCTTAAGAGGGTTCGAGAGAGTGACAAAGCCACCGACGAGGTGTCTCATATACTCACCTGCAAACTTTGCAACACCTGTTCCAAATATAGTAAGAGCAAGACCTGTTACGTTCTGATTTGCCCTGAGAGTAACAGTAATAAATGAGAACAACAGTCCTGCAATAGCTCCTACAGCAAATGAAGCAAGGATTGCAAAGAGGATGGCTACAATACCATTGGATGCACCGACTCCAACTGCAGCTTCGTAGGCATATGCACCAGCCAGTCCAAAGGCACCACCCATATACATGATTCCTTCAACACCAAGGTTGAGGCTTCCTGACTTTTCTGTAAGGATTTCTCCCAAGGTACCGAACATCAACACAGTACCGAAGCTGCCGGCAGCAGCAAGAAGAGCAATCAAAGTATTCATGCCTTAACCTCCTTCTTGACCTTAGAACGGAAGGTCATCTGATAGTTGATGAAGAATTCACACCCAAGCATACAGAAGAGGAGAATTCCAGATACGATTTCACTGATGGCTGATGGAACGCCAAGTACCTGCTGAAGGTAACTGGATCCAACAGTAAGGATAGCAAGAATAAATGAGATGATGATCATTGCAAAGGCATTCAAGTGACCAAGCCATGCAACTGTGATGGCTGTAAAACCGACACCGTTGGCAACGTTTGCAGTGATAGTCTTATTCTGGCCGGAAACGAGTATGAAGCCGACCACTCCACAGATAGCGCCGGAAACAAGCATTGTTCTTACCATAACCCAACCAACGTTCATTCCAGCATATCTAGCTGTGTTATAACTGTCGCCGATTACTGCGATTTCATATCCTTGTTTTGTATAATTCATATAGATATGCATCAAAACTACAAGAACTAGGACAATAATCCAGCCGATATGGATTCCAAATACTGTAGGAAGAACAGCATTCTTATCGAAGAGAGGAATCTGCTGAGTACCAGGTCTTCCTTCCCATGGGCCACCTTGGAGCCAAGATATGATACCGAT
The DNA here is from genome assembly GCA_945932505.1 of uncultured Spirochaetales bacterium. Lineage (GTDB taxonomy): Bacteria > Spirochaetota > Spirochaetia > Sphaerochaetales > Sphaerochaetaceae > Ornithospirochaeta. The sequence continues at coordinate 15,181 of CAMEQB010000009.1, read as the reverse complement.
AGCGATGTAGTTCATCATCAAGGTAAAAAGTGTTTCGTTGGTATTATACTTTGCCTTAAAGAAACCAGGAATGGCAGCCCAGATGGCGCCACCGATTGCTGCAGCGAGACACATGACAAGAAGTAGAGGTACATGCGGAAGCTTTGACGCAAAGTTAATGGCGAAGAAAGAAGCGAAGATTGCACCTGCTGTAATCTGACCTTCTCCTCCGATATTCCAGAAGCGCATCTTAAAACATGGGGCGATTGCAAGAGCACAACCCAAGAGAGGTATGGCATTCTTTATCGTCTGCTTAAAATAGAAAGATGTTCCAAGAGAACCTTTGATTATTACAACATAAGCCTTAAAAGGATTGTTGCCAGTAATTAGGATAGGAATACATCCGATAATCAAGGCGACCAATATAGAGCCTATTCTGATGGCCCAGACTTTCTTGGGATCCATTGCATCTCTCTTGGAGAGCCTAATAAGTGGAGTTTTTTTAGCTTCTTCCATTACTTCTCCTCCTTTCCACCAAGACTGGTCATCATAAATCCAACTTCTTCTTTTGTGGTATTACGTGCATCGACAATTCCACTCACTTTTCCGCCGCATAGAACAAGAATCCTGTCACACAGCTCAAGTAAGACATCCAGCTCTTCTCCGACATATATTACTGCAACACCCTTCATCTTCTGTTCTGTCAAAAGATTGTAGATTGCATAAGAAGTGTTAATGTCCAATCCTCTGACAGCGTAGGCTGTAAGAAGGACGTTTGGTTCAGATGCGATTTCTCTACCAACGAGGACCTTCTGAATGTTACCTCCGCTCATTCTTCTTACTGGGAAATCAGTGCTTGGCGTAACAACTTCCAAATCATTCCAGATTCTATTTGCCAGCGCTTCCGGATCTTTTTTGTTAAAGAATATGGACTTTCCATTTTTCCAAGATCTCAGCATCATGTTGTTGGTCATACCCATTGACCCCACAAGGCCCATTCCAAGTCTATCTTCAGGAACAAAAGCCATACCTACACCAAGCTGCCTGATCTTCATTGGAGCAAGTCCCACCAATTCCTTTCTTTCACCACTATCAGGTGTGATGTACTCAATGGAACCGGACTTGATCGGATAGAGGCCTGTCATACACTCCAAAAGCTCTTTCTGTCCACTACCTGCGATAGCAGCGACACCCAAAATTTCTCCTCCGTTGGCTGTAAAAGATACATCGTCAAGCCTTGTTATTCCTTCAGCGTCCACACAAGTGAGGCCCTTTATCTCGATTCTTGGCTGAGGATTATCGTACTTCGGTCTGTCGATATTAAGCGTGACTGCGTGGCCTACCATCATATCTGTAAGTTTCTGAGGGTTGGTTTCGCTGGTCTTTACAGTACCGATATACTTACCTTTTCTCAAAACAGCTACGTTATCGGAAATAGCCATAACTTCTGCAAGTTTATGAGTAATGATGACGATTGCCTTTCCGTCTGCCTTCATATTTCTTAGTACTGCAAAGAGCTTATCTGTCTCCTGAGGAGTCAAAACTGCAGTAGGCTCGTCAAGAATAAGGATATCTGCACCTCTGTAGAGAACTTTTACAATTTCTACAGTCTGCTTCTGAGAAACCGACATATCGTAGACTTTCATTTCAGGATTAATGTCAAAGCCATATTTATCACAGATCTTCTTTACTTCCTCATTAGTCTTGCTGATATCCATCTTTTCATCTTCAAGACCAAGAATAATGTTCTGGGCGGCAGTGAATACATCTACCAGATGATAGTGCTGGTGAATCATTCCGATACCTAAGGAATAAGCATCCTTCGGGGAACGGATCGTCACTCTCTTGCCATCTGCATAGATTTCTCCTTCATCAGGTTGATAAATGCCGCTGAGCATATTCATGAGTGTAGTCTTTCCACTTCCGTTTTCTCCAAGCAGAGAGAGAATCTCGCCTTTTCTGATGTTCAGGGAAATACCATCGTTGGCAACGACTTTTCCAAAACGTTTAGTAATGCCCCTTAGTTCAATAGCACTATTGTCCTGCACTTTTTTCTCCCGACCGATATAAATAATTAATACCGCGATGATTCATGATATCATCCGATTTTTTCATTCTGCAACAAAAAACAACAAATTCTGAGCTAAAATATTAGGCGGGATGATCCCGCCTAATATTAGAGTGCCACTGTGAGCTCGATTTCAACCTTTCCGTCTTTAGGAAGTTTCACAACTTGGAAAGCGCAACGAGCAGGAAGAACCGGAGCATCTTTAAATGCTTCTCCGTAGACTTTATTCACTGCCCCGAAGTCCTTTATGTCCTCCAAGTAAACGATAGCCTTCACAGTGTTCTCGATTCTTGCTCCTGCAGCATCCAAAACAGCTTTGATGTTCTTGAAGATCTGCACTGTCTGTTCTTCTGCAGTCTCTCCCACCATCAAACCTGTTTCAGGATCAAGAGCCAACATGCCAGACATGAACAGAAAGCCACCAGCCTTTACAGCCTGAGAATAGGGACCTACAGCTTTAGGAGCCTTCGGTGTATCAACTCTTTCAATCATTCTCTCCTCCTAGGTGTTTTAATATATCCATGGGCTGATCCGCCCTTTTACCTTCAAAAGCATTCTCTTTATTAAACCCAAAACCCCAAGTCACAGGAATAAAATCTACGCCTGCTCCTTCGGCACCCTTCTCGTCGTTGACAGTGTCACCAACCATCAAAACGTCTTCTTTTTCAAGACCAAGGGCCTCGAGAGCCAAAGTGATTACCTGAGCCTTTGTCACGCCGCCGTCCCTTGGAGGGCCTGAGATATAATCAAATAAATCATAAATTCCCAGGTTTTTACAACATCTTTCAGCCAACTCCTTCATTTTGTTGGTGGCCACTGCTGTCTTTATACCCATACTCCTCAGAGTCTTCAATAGCTCTGGGATATCAGAATATACATGCATCATGTACATTCCTTTTGCGTTATATAGGACTCTATATCTTTCTACACAATCTTGTATCTTATCTTCCTCAACAGCGAAAGTAATTCTAAAACAATCAGAAAGAGGTGGCCCTATAAAACGTCTGAGGTAGTCTTTTGAATACTTTGATTTATCGTATCCAAGGGGTTCTACAGTTTCCAAAGCACATTCCATTATGCCTTCGCTACTGTCAGCAATAGTTCCGTCAAAATCAAAGAATACCGCTTTCTTCACTAACTACCTCCATTACACCAGTGTATATTCCAGATGATGTAGCCACAATATCCTGGGACTCGCCTCCATCTCTCTCTATTACACTTACTTCTCCACCAGCCTCCTTAACAATAAGAAGCCCCGCTGAGTAATCGTAGGGATATAATCCCATCTCATAGTAACAAGTACACCTGCCGGAAGCTACATAGCAAAGGGAAAGAGCTGCAGAACCGATGGATCTTACATCTGTAAAGATATCATAGAGTTTTCTCATTCTCTTCCAATACTTATCCATCAAATGGTGCCTTCTATGTGGTGGGACAAGTAGAGCCAAAGTCCTGGAGTAATCACAGTTTTCTCTAGTATGGATTCTATTTCCATTGAGAAAAGCTCCTTCTCCGCGCATGGCCCAGAATGTCTCATTTTGCCTTGGAACCACAACTACACCAAGAGCCAACCCATCCTCGTCTTCAAAGGCGATGGAGACAGTATAATTAGGAAAAGAAGAGAAAAAGTTTACTGTCCCATCTATTGGATCTACTATCCAGCGTCTCTTTTCTTCGCCTCGTTTTCCTGATTCTTCTCCAAACCAACCGTCATTTGGGTAAGCTTTCTTAATAGAGGAATAAATCAACTCTTCCGTAGCTTTATCAGCTGCAGTGACAAAATCATTTTCATGTTTCTGTTCTATTCTTTCAGCGAGAGAGGAATGGGAAAGAAGGAAAGATGAAGCTTCTTTTGCGACTCTCAAAGCAAATTCCAATCTTTCTTTAAGTTCTGATCTATCCATCATCTCTTTTTCATCTGCTCCCCGATATAAGTGACCCTCTTCCAATCGGAAAGCGAGAAAGTATTTCTTGAAATTGTCTTTTCAATAGCTTTCTCAACTGCATGATCCGGATCAATATAGACAATTACAGCATTCCAGCTCTCAGAGTCTCTTGAGTACATCACACCACCAGCATTGTTTAACAGCTCAGATAATCTTAAGTCGTCTCTAACACTGTCGCGGGCAAGAATAATGGAGAGTGAATAGTCAGGAATGTTGAACATCTTGTCTTTTCCTTCAACCTGTTGTCTCTTCCAGCAGTTTTCGATGACTTCGTCCAAATCAGAAAGAGTATCTTCATCTGACAGCTCTATAAACTGTCCAAAGGCAGAAGAAGAACCAAGTACCTTGTAGATTTCACCTATTACTCCCGGTATTTCAGTCTTTATAATCTCTTCTTCAAAGGCCGGAGCACTTTCCTCTTCACTAGTTGGAGTATTACTTTCTTCTTCAATGGAAGGAGTACACTCTTCTTCAAGAGTAGTCTCGGTAGGAGGTTCTTCCTTAACTTCTTCCTCTTCATCATCCATGCCTAAGGCAGCAAACAATGAATCAGTAAAGCTCATTGAAGGCTTTGCGTTTTCTTCCATTTTTTCCGTTGGTTCCGTCTCTGCCATATCGGTAACAGAAGGATTTTTTTCTTCATCAACTTCGCTGTTAGGCTCTTCTACTTTTTCTTGAACTTCTGGAGCTATCTCTTCTTCAGAGTCATCAGATTGAGGGATAAAGAAAGAGGCTGTCTCTTCTTCTGAAGAAGAACTTTCTGCTTCCTCTTCCTTGTCATCCAAAGAATCTGTAGTATCTTTCTTCTCCGCTGGTTCATCAAAAAGAAGAGCGCCAGTAGTATCTTCGTCCACCATTACATATTCTTTTGGTTCGTCTATGTTTTCTGGAGTCCCTTCTTCTATTATCTCTTCAGATACTTCCTTATCACAACATAAGGTTTCATCCTGTGTCTCAGGCTCCTCAGAAAGTGGATCTGGAGTAGATTCAGCTACTTCTTCAATAGCCTCATCTTCGCCTATTAGGATGGTTTCTTCTTTTAAATCTTCTTCCTCTCCCTTTGTGTCATCACTATCCGAGGTTTCTTCAAGAGGTTCATTTAATGTTTCAGGCTCTTCTAGTGATTGCTCTGTAGTAGCTTCTCTAGTCTCTTCAATAGTCTCATCTACGCAAGGAAGAATAACACTCTCTGGAGTTTTTTCTTCGCTTATTTCGTCTGTATCCGAAGCTTCTTCATCCGATGTCTCGGATTCTTCCGCTATTGGCTCTGAAGAAACTTCAGATATCTCTTCTATAGTCTCATCGTCATCACTTGGAAGAAGAATATCGCTATCCAGCACTTCTTCTTTTTTCTCTTCTTCTTCGAAGCTCTTTTCCTCTTCTTCGTCAAGTTCGTTGTCAAACTCGATTTCTTCAGGGTCCTCTTCATCAAGGAGTGAGAAAAAGTCTAACTGACCGTCATCTGGAGTTTTCTCTTCCTCTTCCGTGTATTCGTCACCAGCTTCCACTTCTTCAAAGTATTCACTCTCTTCTTCAGGGCATCCGATGTCATCAAGATGTTCCTCTTCTTCGCTATCATCGAAGATATCGTCATCCAGGGCATCTTCTATTTTAGACTCAAACTTCTCTTCCTCTTCACTCTTCTTTATTATTTCGTCAGTCAATGAGTAACGGTCGATAAGGTCCTTCTTCTCCTCTTCTGTAGGAGTTGACTTGTCATACTCTACAAGAGTGATGTTATCGTACCTTTCGTCTATTTCCCTCGATATCTCATCTTCGTCATCATCGTTGTACTCGTACTCATACTCATATGATGACTTATCGTCAAAATCATCATCTGTAGGAGGTTCTGTAGTATCCACATACTCATCTATATCAGAGAAGACAGTATCTTCTTCAGGAAGCTCAAGGTTTCCAAGAAGGGAAGAAAGAAGATCTCTTTTTGTGTTCTTATCTACAGTAGCTCTTGAAAGGAAGGAGGCTGAAACATATAGAACGTCATCTTTCTTCTCCATTTCTTCTTCCATATCAGGATCTACTACAAGTTTTTCGTGTCCCAGTTTTCTTTGGACACTTATTTCACTCTTTCTTCTATTCAATATATTTCTGAAAGAAGCAGGGTGAAGTACTGGGTTTATATCCAGGACACTGGGTAGTACAGAAATCTCTATTTTATTTCCATCGTAGGTATAAGTATCGCAATCTGCGAGGCGGAAGATTGAAAGCACATCTCTCGATGAAGCAAGAAACCTATCCACAAGGGAAGAGAGAGATAAGAAGAATGGTAGGTGTTTACCTACAAAAGTATACATCTTCCCTTCATACTCAAAGAATGGATAACGGACCGAGGGCCAGAATCCTCTGGAGAGGAAGGCATCCATATTCAAGGAGAAAGCTTTGACAGAGTATTGGGCATAAGAATCCAAAGGAAGAGAGGATGATACTTCAGGCATAAAGAGAGAGAAACCGTCACGGCGCTCAGAGAGGGATGCCGCCCTTCCTTCCCAATGGTTTTTCTTTGTGATTTTATCAAAGATCTGGCTGTCATTGAGGCCATCCAATTCTCCGCTAGAGCGCATCTGGGCTTCAGACAGAGAGTACTCCTCTTTATATAAAGCAACGTCCCTCACCAGTTCATCTATTCCATTGAGACCGACTCTTGCTATGTTCTGGACATTCAAAACAAAAGAGATGTAGTCGCATCCCATTCTAGACTCAAAGTCAGGTATTTCTTCAAATAGAGACCTTAGCTGCCATACATCTCTCTCTTGTGATTCTTTATCTACAAAATCAGGAAGGAGTCTCTTCTCGATGCTCTTTCTAAGTGCTTCGGCATTATCTAGGTCTACGTTTCCCTTATTAATGGCAATAGCAGTCAAGGAGTCGATGATTCTCACCATTCTTCTCACAATATCTTCAGACAATGACTTTAATCTTTCCCAATCTTTTTCCTTTACTTCCCTGCTGTTTCCAACTCCATCCATCATGTCTGATTCCATTATGGACTGGAGTACTATAGGAAGAAGAACAGATGCCCGCCTCTTGACTTCATCTTTCAGTGCCACGGCATAAACACGTCTCTCTTCCCAAAGAGACATCTTCATTACTTCCAAGGGATAATATAGAGAGAGAATCTTCGCCATTCCTTTGAAGTCGTTAAATAGGAAGCTTTTTGAGTCATCAAGATTACGCTGAGCCTTTTGCAGACTCAGCTTTGATAGAACAGATACAGGTGAAAACAAATCAGACACACAATCCTCCTAGACGTGCATTACTTCTTTTCTGTATGTTTTAAGTCCGACCTTCAGACACTCTGCCGCCAGTTTCAATTCGTTCTCGTTAAGAACATAAGCAAATCTTGCCTGACACTTCCCAAGTCCTTCTGTCCAATAGAAACCCTCGGCAGGAGCAAACATGACTGTTGCACCTTTATAAGAGAAATCATTGAGCATCCAGATTGCAAACTTTTCAGCGTCATCGACAGGTAGGTCTGCAACAAAGTAGAAGGCTCCTTTAGGCATATTCACCCTTACGCCTTCGATTTTCTGCATCTCGCTGACAAGTATATTTCTTCTCTTCTCATACTCCGCCACTGTTCCGTCTATATAAGACTGAGGAGCAGAAAGAGCTGCTTGTGCGGCAACCTGCTCGACGGCAGGGGAACAAAGACGAGCCTGGGCCATCTTGAGGCAGTTCTCCATAAACTCTTTGTTCTTTGTGACAATAGCTCCGATACGGGAACCGCACATGCTGAAGCGCTTGGAGAAAGAGTCTATGCAGATGACTCTATCGGCATATTCAGGGAATGAGAGGACAGAAGTAAACTTCTTTCCGTCATAACAGAACTCTCTGTAGACTTCGTCCACCACAAGGAATATATCGTGGCGCTTACACATCTCCAAAAGGGCCAATAGTTCTTCTTCTGTATATACGTGTCCTGTAGGGTTATTTGGAGAACACAGGAGGATTCCCATAGTCTTTTTGTTGATCTTATCTTCAAAAGCATCTATGGAAGGAAGAATAAAGCCATTGGAGGAGCTACTTGTCACAGGGCGTAGTCTTACCATAGCGACATTTGCAAAAGTAGCTACGTTAGTATAGTAAGGCTCAGGAATGATGAACTCGTCATATGGGTCACAGAGTGTGATGAAAGTAAACTGAATGGCTTCAGAACCACCAGTGGTGATCATGATGTCATCAATAGTCAAATCTTCAATGCCCATCTTCTTGTAATATTCAAGAAGAGCCTTTCTCAGTCCAACTTCACCTTCACTGAGGCCATAGGCAATGGTCTCGTCTTTATAATTATGTATGGCATCCAAGGCCTCGGAGGGAGTCTTGATATCAGGCTGGCCGATATTGAGGTGTATTACATGTACACCTCTCTCTTTTGCAGCTCTGGCCATTGGTACAAGTCTTCTGATAGGTGAACACTGGAAACCTGAGATTCTATTAGACATCTGCATATTAATTTCTCCTATTTTTACTCTGGAAGACCGCTGTCATCCTCAGGGAAAGGAGCAGAAGGATTAGCCTGTGTAGTATCAACCAGCTTCTGAATAAACTTTCTGTTGTCAAGAAGAGGAGAAATGGCTCTTCCATGGTGAAGACGAGAAATGACACGGGCGAAGAGCTCTGTTACATCTGCCTGGACAAACCACTCTTTCTCTAAGAGTTCCTTCCCTTGGTAAACGGCGTTGGTACCGATTATTCTGTAGAAGATACCCTCTTTATAAGCTTGGTCGAAGTTTTCGATGGCTCCGCCGTTGAAGAATGGAAGAGATACCATGACTATGACTTTCTTGGCTCCTCTATTCATAAGCTCTCTCATGGCGATGATCATTGTGCCTCCTGTTGCGATCATATCGTCTGCCATAAGAACAGTCTTACCCTTTACGTCTCCAAGAAGGTTTATAGATTTAATGTTTGTATTTTTTGCACTTGTAGAAACCTGTGAATAGTCTCTCTCTTTATAGAGCATGGCAAGTGGTCTATGAAGAGCCTGTGCATAGAACTTGTTTCTATTTACAGCGCCTGTATCAGGGGAAACTACGACAATATCAGGATCGGAGAAGTCGATGAGGCGTCTCAGAGCCATAAGTGTCTGATAAGAACCATGAACGTTTTCAAGTCTACATGTAGAGAAAGCGTTCTCGATTTCTCTGGAGTGAATATCCAAAGTAATGATTCTGTCTACTCCCAGCTCCTCACAGAAACGGGCGAACATGGCAGCTGTCAAAGCTTCTCTTGAAGCTTTCTTGTGCTGTCTGGCATATGGGTAGGTAGGAAGGACCAATGTAATTGATGCCGCTCCGGCATTAGTCAGTGCATTGATTGTAGTGAAGAGGAACATCAGGTGGTCATTGACACTTATTACCTGAGGCTCATCTAAGCCTGCAACCTTAATAGGAGCTGTGTTCGATACATCATGTACTACATATACATTGAGTCCTCTCACAGGGTCGATGATCTCGGCCTTCTCTTCTCCGTTACTGAACCTTGTGTACTTTACGTTGATGGAGAAGTCAGGACAGTGGAATGATGTAGGAAGCTTCCCTGTAGGAATCTTCTTTGAATCCAAGTCATCCAGGAGGGTGACGGTCTTCAATAATTCCTCTTCTGTAATTCCATGACGCTTGGTCAATGCCGCTGAAACCTTTTCATAACGAGCAATATAGAGTCGTCTGAGGTGTTTCACTACTTTGCCTGTAAAATATTCTGAGCCAGGGCCGGCAATAACCCCTAACTTATGTGGTTTTAAGATACTCATTTGGTCTAAGGATACCCCAAAGCAAACATCGTGTTCAACAATGTCTCTATAGAAGAAAGAGGATGAAAACATGAGATTTCAATCATTTGGGCCAAAAACGCGTTATATAAGTATGAAGAAAATTCCCTTTTTACTATTATTCCTACTTTTTTTTATTTCATGTGCCCCCGGAGGCGGAGCAATCGAGGATATGACAAAAGACTTGATTAAGACTCCTCCATCTATTTTGTCCTGTACCTTGGAAGGGAACAACACTCTCACTATTTCGTTTTCAGAGACAGTGAGAGTACAAGAGCTCTTAATCGACGACCAGGTGCTTCTAAAAGAAAAGTTTGGTTCTTCGTTCTCACTTCCACTACCCTTTTCTCTTTCTCCCGGAGAAAAAGCAGGGGTGAAGATAACTCTTCTGGATATAAACGGGAACAAGGAGAGGTTCTATTTGACAATTAAGGGAAAGAATAATGAGATACCCTCCCTCATCATCAACGAAATATCTGTCAAAGGAACTCAATCAAACCCGGATAGAATAGAGTTATATGTACTAAACAAAGGTGACACTGCAGGAGTGGTTGTCTCTGATGAGAAGTTCTCATTCACTCTCCCCTCTATTAAGGTAAAGGAAGGAGACATTATTCTTATTTATTGGGATAAATCCACTACTAAAAAGAACTATGAGCGGGATAGAGGAAAAATGACATATATATTGAATGCAAATGCATCCTCGACTCTTCCTGGCCCCGAAGGAGCAATAATTATAAGGAAGGAAGAAAAAGGCGAGATAATGGATGCCTTCTTCTACAGTGAGAAAGGGGAAGAGGCTTTGAAAGAGGGAGAAAAGAATAAACTCTTTATAGAGGCCAACGATAATGGAGAGTGGGATGGAGAAGCCTTCGACTCCTCTCTTGTTACATCCTCCCGAGTAATAGCGAGACTTCCCGGGGCTATAGATACTGATACTTCTGAGGATTTCTTTATCACTGCCCCTAGACGCAGTACCTTCGGAGAAGAGAACGAATACGTTCCGTACCAAGGCACATGACAAATAATGGGGCGAAAACCGCCCCACTATTGAGTTTCTTTTTGATCAATACTTTCCAAGAGAGCTTGAGTTCTCTTCGTTTGGCATATATTCCTTTCTTCTGCCAGGAAGGACAGCATTGAGAACGATACCGACGATGGAAGCTACTGCAATACCTGAGAAACTTACAGCACCAAAGGTGATTGCACCAGCTGCACTGTAGGAAATACCAATTGCAAGACCGAGGATAAGAGCGGCGATGATGACGTTTCTTGAATCCTGGAAGTTTGTCTTGTTCTCTACAACGTTTCTGATACCGATAGCTGAGATCATACCATAGAGGATGATAGATACACCACCGATTGTTGCGCTAGGCATAGCTTCGATGAGAGCTGCAAACTTAGGACAGAATGAGAGTACGATTGCATATACAGCTGCAAGTCTGATTACAAATGGGTCATAAACCTTTGTAAGAGCCAATACACCTGTATTCTCACCATATGTTGTATTTGCAGGAGCTCCAAATAGAGAAGCGATTGCTGTTCCCACACCGTCTCCGATAAGTGTTCTGTGTAGACCTGGATCCTCGATGAAGTTCTTTCCTACTGTACCGCCGATGGCTGAGATGTCACCGACGTGCTCCATCATTGTTGCAAATGCAATTGGAACGATGGTGATAATAGAAGAAAGGAGGAATGTCCAGTTTACGTTTCCGCTGAAAAGAAGTCCGAATACTGTATCCTGCATCTTGAATGGAAGACCGAACCATGCTGCGCTTGATACTGAACTTACAACAGCAGCTCTAGATGCAGGATCAATGATAAGAGCTACAACATAAGAAGCAACTACACCGATTAGAATAGGAATAATCTTGATCATTCCCTTTCCCCAGATGTTGCAGACGATTACTACAACGATGGCAACAAGTGCAACAATCCAGTTTGTAGTACAGTTGTTGATGGCTGATGGTGCAAGGTTAAGACCGATGGCGATGATGATTGGTCCTGTTACTACTGGTGGGAAGAATTTCATGACGTTCTTGCTTCCATATACCTTACAGATCAAAGCGAGGACAAGATACAAGAGACCAGCACAAGCAACACCTACACATGCGTATACTAGTGATATTGATTCTGTGTATCCAAGTGCAACGCCTGCTGCCTTTACTGCTGCGTAACCTCCGAGGAATGCGAAGGATGAACCCAAGAATACTGGTACCTTTCTTCCTGTTACAAGGTGCATAAAGAGTGTTGCGATTCCTGCAAATAGCAGGGTTGAACTGACGCTGAGGCCTGTGATGATTGGAACAAGTACTGTTGCTCCGAACATTGCAAACATGTGCTGTAGCCCCAAAAGGAGAGTCTTACCTGTCCCCAGTTCCTTTGCGTTGTAGATGACGCCGTTGTTGTTATCCATCTGTTGCTCCTTTGTCCACTGGCAAAGGGAGAAAAAAAGGTCTCACCCATCCGGCAAGACTGCAACAAATGAGGGCCCATTGTCCCTATATTATCTGCCTTACCGGTCTCTCTGTACCAGCTTAAAGACTTTTTTGCTGATGCATCCTAGCATGTTGCAACAAAAATGGTCAATAAGTGTTGCAAAATAAATCTAAATGTCTTAACAAGATTAGGAGGCGAAAAATGGAAAGACGGGTACAGATTCTCACAGAAACGGAAGTCAAGAGAGCCCTTATGAGACTCTCTTATGAGATAATTGAAAAAAGCGAAGACCTAGATAAAGTGGTGCTGGCAGGAATCCACACAAGGGGAATCCCTATTGCAGAGATCATCAGAAACAACATTGAGAAACACACTGGAAAGAGACTCCCAATCTGTACTTTGGATATTACTTTCTATCGAGATGACCTATCAAAAAAAGGAGAGCTTCCTGAAGTGAAGGGCTCCATCTTTCCTGTAGACATCAATGGAAAAGAAGTAATTATTATAGACGATGTATTATATACAGGGCGCACATGCAGGGCTGCCATCGATAGTATTTTTGCAAAGGGAAGGCCCAAAAGGATATCACTATGCGTCCTTGTGGACAGAGGCCACAGGGAACTTCCTATAAGGCCTGACTACATAGGAAAGAATGTTCCTACATCCCAGAAAGAGGTAGTAAAAGTAAACATAGAGGAAATCGACGGTAAGACAGACGTTGAGATAATTGAAAAAGAGAACTAATAATACTCATGGGTAAAGAGTATTAAGAAGGGGAAAAATCCCCTTCTCTTTAAAACTCGTAGAGAACTGAAAAGTCAGACAGCATATCGCTTTCGCCTGTTTCGTCCTCAATGATTTCAACCTGCCCCGCCTTCCCCTTAGACAGAGGCCTATACTCAAGGTGAGTGCAGATTACTTCCATGGTGTTTCTTCTCTCTCCCTTCTTGGTCTCCCACTTGCACATTCTAAGTCTTCCGAGGCATCTTACAGCCATGCCCTTCTTTACTCTTTCAAGGCATCTTTCACCTAAATCCCCCCAGCACTGGATAGGGATGAAGAGTGTATCCTGCTGCATGTTCCCGGCTCTATCGCGCCAAAACTGATCATTGGCGAGATTGAACTTAATAAGTCGTTTGTTAGTTGTGAGACTTGTGGCCACAACCTCGGGGTCGTTGACAGTTGTACCCTCGAGTAAAATGTTGTTAAGTTGGTTAATCATATTATTCCTCCATTATATAGAACGCGTTTTTACCTGAATTTGTCCAAAAAAAGCCTCTCATAGTGGGCAAACTGTGTTATTCTCTCCAAAGGGAGAAGTAAAATGAACCTGACTGTACTATCAGTGGGCGGCTCTATAATCGCCCCGGAAAAAGTTGATTCGGTATTTCTAAAGGCCTTCAGAGAGGCCATCGTAAAGTATTTGGAAGAGAATAAAGATGCAAAGTTGATTCTTGTTTGTGGTGGAGGCGCACCTGCCAGGATCTATCAGGAAGCATACAGGGCTGTAAGAGGAAATGATGACACAGGAGCCCAGGACTGGCTGGGAATAAAGGCTACTCACCTAAATGGTGAAATAATGAGGGCTGTCTTTTCTGACTACACTTCAGACCCTGTAGTCACAGACCCGACAAAAGATATTGCTTTTGAAAACAGAATCCTTGTTGCTGCAGGTTGGAAGCCAGGATTTAGTACAGACACTGATGCTGTGTACCTTGCTCGCCGTTTTGGAGGAAAGAAAGTTGTAAACTTATCCAACATCAAGAAAGTCTACACAGATGACCCAAGAAAGAATCCAGATGCAAAGCCTTTGGATTCAATCAGCTGGAAAGATTTCAGAAAGATGGTCGGATATGAATGGAAACCAGGTCTTAACGCTCCATTTGATCCTGTAGCTTCAGGAATAGCAGAAGAAGAGGGCATGTGTGTCATCTGTGCTGACGGCAGAGATATTGAAAACACAATGAAGATTCTTAAAGGCGAGAAGTTTGAAGGTACAATAATCTCAGACTGATTTAGCTCTTTTTAGCTCTAAGAACAGAGGGGAAGGATCAGCAAAAGATTGAGGAAACGGCACATCCTGAGAAAAATCAGGGATCCAGAGGATATCGTCGTCGCTCTTCTCTTGCTCGAAGCCTTCCTCTATTTCCATTTCATCAACAATATCCAAAAGCTTGTTATACTCCTCGTCACTTATTGGGCATAGACTAGGATCCTCTTTTGGAGGAACAAACTGGCACATAAGTGAAAGATAGAAGTTATCTTTATATCGCTCTCCAAAGACTCTCAGAAACTTCTCAGATGCCCAAACTGTCCCGGGAAACACCAGGTGTCTGATAATAGTGCCCTTCATTTCATCTAAGTCCGTCGAGCTATGACGCTCTTTGATCCAGTCCATTACAGGAAGAATAGAGGAAGCATAAGTGCTTCTTCCGCAGAATACTCCCGCAACTCTCTTACTAAGTGTCTTGCAGTCCAGTAGGTATATATCGATATAAGGGTCTATTAATTCCAAGCCATGTATATTTTCATATCCAGAGCTATTCCACACTACAGGGAGCTTAAACCCCTTTTCTTTGGCTTTATCGAGAGCGAGTATAATAGATGGAATAAAGTGGGTGCCAGTAACAAGATTAAGAGTGGTGGCTCCCATACTCTCTAAGTCCAGCATCAAAGAAACCAGCTCGTCTATCTCCACTTCTATTCCCCAGTTCTCTCCGTCACTACCCGATATCTGGCGGTTTTGGCAATACGCACAATGGAGAGGGCAACCAGTAAAGAAAATCATGCCTGAGCCTTTTTCTCCCACTAGAGGTGGTTCCTCACCTCTGTGTAATCCTACCCATGCTATCTTGACTCTATCACTTTGTCTGCATACTCCCCTTTCACCCTTACTTCTATCGACTCTACACATATTAGGGCAAAGAGTGCACTCTTTATACTCATCAATAACCGACATAC
>CAMEQB010000008.1 GCA_945932505.1 uncultured Spirochaetales bacterium | reverse complement strand
AAATAGAGTTGAGAGGATACTCAGTAATATGCCCCACCCTAGAGTGGAGCATATAAGAGAGTAAATTCTCTTAATTCTTCTTAAGTTCGATGATTAATGCCGGGATATCTGGCTTATAAGGGATGAAGGCACAATCAGCAAAACCCTTTCCTGCAGGAAGCTCGTTTACCATCGTATAGTAAAGCATAGTAGTAGGCTAGATGTGGATAGCAGACTGGAAGGAGCCCTCGTTGTTGTACCCTAGGATGCGGCATGCCTCCATATGTGCATTACCTACTCACTCGGCCACAGCTTCCTCATCACTATTCCATGTGGCTTCCAATAGTCTCTCGATATCCTTTTTGATTAAAGGAGCCATAGTATCCTTATACCTTGAGATGTTTATTTTCTGTACTGATTTTTTGGTTTCTTCGATGACCTCCGGAGAGTTTTGAACTATTTCAATTAGAGCTTCGAGGCACTTTCGAACTACAATAGGCTTCTCGTCATCAAGCAGAGAGAGGATATCATGGATAGCTTTCTTTACCTTTCCTTCCCTATCCCACCTTGATAGAGACGCAATAATAAGTAGTCCTCTGATCTTGTAGTAGCTGTTCTCTTCTTTCAATAGAGAAAGAAAACCATCAAAGTACTGATAGTATTTATCGCTACTTGTAGATTCAGCACAAATCTCTTTTGTTAAAGCGTACGCTTTATTCGAGTCTTTATCTTTCAGCTTATCAACCAGATTATTGTATGTCATGGGTATATATTGGATTCCTCCCTCGTCTATCATGCTTCTTGTAGACTTCTTTAGCATATATGGAAGAGTGAACTCTTATTATGGGAGCAGTACTTTCTTTTCGTACTTTATTCCAAAGCATCCTCCCTACTCCCATGCTTTGGTATTCTCCATCCACAAAGAAGAGAGCAATATGACTTAGATTATTTCTTGTGGCAATAATGCCAATAAGAATATCTTGAAGAAAAGCTCCATAAGAACAGAGTTCTTTTAAGTATTTCTCATCATGAATGGCGTTGAAGAAGGCTTTCTTTTCCTCTTCGGTGTAGTTCACCCCTTCGTAGTGGGAAAACACACGCCAAACTAAGGGAAGAGCATCCCTTAGTTGATCTAAGTTTAATTCTCTGATTGAAATATCCATTCGTTATAGCTTTATGCAATAAGTGCTCCTCCGTATGAGAAGCACTTATTTGATTTTTATGTTGTCTCAGCTTCCAACTCTGATGGAGATATTTCCTTAGGAATTGGACAGTGATATGTCTGGTTACCAGTTTTCTCTCTATGCTGTTCCCAAGCTAGTGTGATTACTTCAGGATTATTGAAGATATCGACTGCTGTTGCAGCAATGATTTCACCTGCAAAGAGCATACCCCTATGGGCGAAATCGCTCTTACCACATGCTACAGCCTGCCAGCTGTGGGCGGCGGTTCCTTTAGGCCAAGTACTTGTTCCACACTGTGTAACAGGGCATACCCAGCTTACGTCTCCTACATCCGAGGATCCTGGAAGAGGCATATTTCCTGCCTTATTCCAAGGCATAGGCTTAATATTGAAAGCACTGTCTCCAATAGTATTTGGGTCTTTCTGAGTCTTCACGATATCGAAAGCGAAGTCCATGTCGGAGGCATCTTCAACAGGGTTATGTATCTCACACATATTCTTATACATAAGCTCATCCAGGGCTGGAATAAGAAGAGTATTACTTGTTCCCTTCAGGAACTTAATCTCCACTTCCGTATCTGTCATCAAAGCAGCACCCTTCGCGATATTATTGACTCTCTCATATAGAGAAGCCAATTCCGGAGCATATGGAGCCCTGATCTGATATAAAGCCGATGCATGGGCCTGCACAATGTTTGGCGATATTCCACCTGTGTCAGTTATGGCATAGTGGATTCTTGCGTTAGATGGCATATGCTCTCTCAAAAACTGTACACCGATATTCATAAGCTCCAATGCATCCAATGCACTTCTACCCTTCTCTGGAGCCGCCGCTGCATGAGAAGATTTTCCTGTGAAGCTATAGCGTATAGAGTCATTGGCGAGAACTGGTCCAGGAGGCATCATATTAAGGTCTGCAGGGTGCCAGCTTAATGCACAATCCAAGTCATCAAAGCAGCCTTCTCTTGCCATGAATGTCTTACCGCTCCCACCCTCTTCTGCCGGGCATCCAAAATAAATTACAGTTCCTTCCTTTCCTTCAGTCTCAAGGTAGTGCTTATATCCTACAGCACCCATAAGAGCACCAACACCCAAAAGGTTATGACCACAGCCATGGCCATTTCCGTTTCCGTCTATAGCCTCTTTGACAGCAACACCAGCCTTCTGACTTAGTCCAGGAAGAGCATCATATTCACCAAGAAATCCGATTACTGGTTTACCGCTTCCCCATACAGCCTTGAAAGAAGTCTTGAGGCCAGCCAGTCCTACTTCAACAGAGAAACCTTCTTTCTCTAGAAATTCCACGTAGTCGTTTACAGACTCTTTCTCTTTGAATCGAATCTCTGCGTTGCCCCAGATCTTGTCACTAAGGGCATAGAAATCATCTGCTCTCTCTTCCAGGTATTTGATTACACCTTGTTTATCCATAAATAGTGCTCCTTGTAACCATTATCATACGAAATCAGTACTTTTGTTTATTTATTTCTTCTCTTTCCAGCAATACATACTATGAGAACTGCAATTATGAGTAGCATGAAGCTACAAATTAAGCCCGTTGCTCGTAGTATAAGTGCAATCTCTGGGTTTGGATTTCCTGCCACATAAGGCTCCAACAGGTTCTCATGTATTCCTGCTTCTCCTACGATATATATAATGAAGAAGAGAACAAGCTGCTCCATTATGCTTCCAGCTGTCTGAAGCCTTGTCTTGACAAGAGCTCTCTCTTCAGGCACATATCGTGGATCCTTCATGTAGTTTACATTCACTTCTGAAACAACAATGTTGGCAAAAATGCTACTAAGAATTATTCCAACTATATTCATCGCCTTTGATGGAAGAGTCAAAAGGAAGACAAAGATAGATGAAAGAATGATAGAGAGATTACTCAATGCAGGTCCCTTTATTTTCTTTGAAACTATCTTTCTTACGATATCTGAACCAATACCGCTGATGGCGATTGCTAGATACACCATCATAGCCATGGATGTATTTCCCACCGATGTATGAAATACAAGGCTATAGAGCATAATAAAGCTCTTTATGCCACCAACCCAATATGTCTGGAAGGTATAATCTTTATACTTACGCCTTCTATATAGTTCTACAGTAAAGAAGATAACAACAGTGAGAGGAGTCAACCACATTAGAACTGAAACTCCAGACATCTGGTACTGTCTGAGAATAAGGAGACTAAGAAGAGCCAAGACTCCAAATAGGAAGAAAACAGGATTCTTCTTGCTGCGGTCGAAGGCTTTTTTATTCTCATAAATCTCGTCTCCATCGATTCTCATTACGATATAAGTAATGTAAGCAATGTAGATAAGAAAGAAGATCGGGATAATGGGAAGCCTATTGTTCCTCAGCACCATGACGAAGATCATCATCAAGAGGTAGAGAATCAGGCCCAATGTCTTTCCTTTCTTGAGAGACGAGTCCTTCTCTACCATTTTTGAGAAAAGAGGAATAAACATGGCCCTCATTGGCGCTAGTCCCACTCCCACTAGGAGTGCACTTATCATAAGTAGTGGCCTATAGAGATAAGATAGAATCATCAAGATAGCTCCACTGAGCGCCATAATTAATCCATCTTTCAAAATTCTATAAGGATTGTTGATTTCTCCAAAGCCACGGAGGCCAATAATGCATGCTCTCTCGATTGAATAGAGAATCAAGACAGGAACAAAGAAGTTGACAGTATCTACTTCCCCGCTAAGGAGAGACGAGAAGATCATGAAAGGAAGGAGTGTATAACTTTCAGATAAGCTCGATAAAACTGCAAGCTCCAGTTTTGTCATGGTTTTCTTTTGGACATGCATGTAGATAAGCCTCCTTTAAGAGAAAAACAAATACTGAAAGAGACAACAGAAAAAACTATAAGCTCCCCTATCTCTATGTAGTATTCAATACAGCTGTTTGTTTTGTCTAATATTACATTACCACTTTTTTGGAGTCAATTTTTTACTTTATCCTAAGCAACAATATATTCCTTAGTTCACTTTTCATATATCGCCTTACTTCAAAGGTAGTCTTCAATTCTCTAATTCAGGATGATTCGACAATAAATCAGCATCTGTTATTTCTCTTATTACTTTACAAGGCACACCTGCAGCTATCGTATTAGGAGGAATATATCCAGTTACCACACTTCCAGCTCCTATTACACACCCTTCTCCGATGACGGCTCCGCCACAGATTGTAACATTACCTGCAATCCAACAATTATCGCCAATAACTATAGGCTTAGAGTATTCCCTATCAGTTATGGTTCCGTCAGGCTTAGCATATAGATTTCGGTCTTCGAATCGCAGTGGATGCATCGGAGTAAGGATAGAAACGTTAGGCCCAATAAACACATTGTCGCCTATTGTGACTGGAGCACAGTCGAGACAAGTGAAGTTAAAGTTTGCAAAAGAATTCTTTCCTATAGTAGTAAAACACCCATAATCAAATTGGATAGGCCCAAGAAGAGAGAAGAATTCACCCTTTATTCCCAGCTCTTTGATTATCTCATCTCTTCTTTCGTCTGTTTCCAGTAATCCATTATATTCTTTGCAGAGTCTATGGGCCTTTAATCTTATAGTTGTCAGTTCCTCGTCTGATGGATCATATATTTTACCCTTTAGCATTCTTTCTTTTTCTGTCATAGGATCGACCTTTCTTATCTATCTTTGTTCTTTGATTATAACAAACTTTAAGACAAAATACTTTCCATTACCTATTTATGCTTCTCGATAAAGTTCAATGTCTCCTCGTATGCTTTGACTGCTTCTTCTGTATTCTGGTCATAAATATAATCGTGCCAAAGCTTAGCTTTTGTTCCAGTCCATAAAAGGGCATCGTAGTCAACGTTATTGTCTTCAAGTTTTTCAATAAACTCATAGGTCTGAGGCTCCAATGGATCGGAGTCCCCTACTGTAATGAATACAGCTGGGTAATCAGGAGTGATATGCTTTATTGTAGATAGCTCGTCTAATCTCTCATATTTCTTGTAGTCTTTTTTCCCTGTATATCCCCATACTAGCTGTTTCCAGAATGGGAACTTACACTCTCCTACAGTGTCGAAGTTGTAGACGCCATTATAAAGAATAAGACCACGTATACTCTCTTTAGGGACTCTGGTCTCTGCTCCCACTTTCTTGGCATATTCTTCGTTTGTGAATATGGCGCCAAGTTGGCTAGCGAGATGAGCCCCTGCAGAGTTTCCACCGATAAAGATAGAGTCTCTATCATAACCATACTTTTCACTTTTTTCGTGTAGATAGTTTACACTCTCAACTAGCTGTATTGTTGAGACTGGATACTTATATTCAGGAGCCAAGGAATAATCAACGTTAGCCACTATATATCCGTTTGATGCAAGAAGCTTGGCATACCACTCTATTCCCACGGCACTTCCTATGCACCATCCTCCACCGTGAATAAAGATAATAAGAGGTTTCTTTTCTACTCCGTCTTTCTTTTCATACAAAAATACTTCAGCTTCAGGGTAACCTGGTACTTCAATCATTTCCTTTCCTATCAAATCAACTTCAGAAATGGTAGTACCCCACTCACCGATATTACCTTGAGTAGATGAGAACGACGACACTTTCTTGAAGGCCCACATAAATGCGTCGTTTGTTGAGCATGAAGTAATGATACTTATCATAATTATTCCTGTAACTAAAAGAATGAAACTCCGTAATCCTTTCGACACCTCTACTCTACCTTCATATACTTATCTAGATACTCTTCAACTGTTTTCATCCACTCTCTATATATTTTGTAGTCATTCTGTAGGCCATGACCGGAATGAGGAAGTACAAAGTATTTGTAATCTACATTATTCTCTTTTAGTGCAGTCTCCAGCCTTATAGATGCTTCAAAGGGTTGTACCCTGTCACATTTTCCATAAGCAACAACGGTTGGTATTGGATTCTGGGATACCCAATCGGAAGCAGAGATAGCCTTCACTTTTTCGAGATAACTACCATTTTTGATCTCCTCTGGAGTTATTACTTCTCCACTCATGACACTAAATAATCCCGCTCCTGCTGCTCTCGATTCATCACTATCCATACCTAGTCCAAAGATTCCCCAGTCTTCCACATAAAAGCTGGATGGCCCTACAGCACCGAAGGTAAATACAACAGGAACTGGAGAAGTGCCAGAGTCTCTATAGGCGTAGATCATAGCTAGTGCGTGCCCCGCAGATCCTCCGGCAACTGTCATTTTATCGATGTTGTAACCATTTCTACTGGCCTCTTCTATAACAACGGGAATAGCAGATTTTATCTCATTAGACTCCATGAGGACACTTACATTATTCGAATCACTACGTAGCGAGTAGTTTATCCCTGCAGCAACATACCCTTTACTGCATAACCAAGATAACATTTCTTCGTCTCCAGCTTTATCTCCAGAAGTAAAGCCTCCTGCATGAAGATAAACCACAAGGCCATAGTTATCTTTAGATGAATCTTTAGGTAGGTATAAATCAAACTTATTAAGTTCTCCCTCTCCATAAGGTATATCTGTTATTCTAACCCCTATCTCATCACTCCATTTTACTGAATACTCTTTCATCCACGATGGCTTAAATAGGAACTTTGAAATCATACCAAAAAGAAAGGCTACTATAAAAATAAGAATTCCTATCCAAATCGGAAGCACTCTGTTTTTCATAGGATGTTTCCTCCAAATAGAGTTCCTCCCAGAAGCATGTTCATAAATGCCCGTACCGAAAGCCTACCTAAAACAAAACCTGTTATGACGATTAATGCGATGATGATCATCCTCTTTGACTTTATAGTCACCCTATCCTCCTATTTGACTTTATGTCGAGACAAATGTATCATCGTAATAGCGTTAAGACAACTGTCTCATCAAAAATAAGACAAAATGTAGGAGTTTGTATCATCATGAATAATCAAGAGAAAAACACATATGTGCGTACTCAATTACTAACAACACTACTGGATATGATGAAGAATGAAGATTTCAATTCTATTTCTATCAGCTCTCTTGTTGCAGAAGCAAAAGTCGGAAGAGCTTCTTTCTATAGAAACTACAGCACTAAAGAAGATATTTTGAGAGACGAAGCTGAACGATTAAATAAAGAATTGGAGCTAATTCGTAAGGACGATAATCCCTATGATGTGCGCCTTAAACTTATAAGGACTCTTGATTTCTATAAAGCACATGAAGATTTCTACTCCACTCTATATAAAGCAGGACAAACGGAAATAATACAGGACTCAATAGTAAATGAAGAAGCCATCTCCAAAGATAACTCTGTAGTGAGAGCATATATTTCATCTGCCTTTTCATACCTAATCTATGGTTGGATTATCGAGTGGATAAAGCGTGGCATGAAAGAAACCAGCGATGAAATAATTGCTATGTTTGAAAGTACAAAAGACAGATAGATTCATTCTCATTTCTAAACTTTGTCATATCAAAAGATACTCAACCAAGTTAAAGAAGTATCCTACAACTATTATCCCAAGAACGCAGATAGTTATAAATACACCTAGAAGCTTAGGCTTTATGGCTTTTTTCAGCATTATCATTGAAGGAAGACTAAGTGTGGTCACTCCCATCATAAAAGAAAGAACGACTCCTAGTCTTGCTCCCTTCAATAAGAGTGCTTCTGCTATAGGAATACAGCCAAAGATATCTGCATACATTGGTATTCCTGCTATTGTTGCTATTATTACTCCAAAGGGATTTCCATTACCTAAGAACTTTATTACCAGGTCCTCTGGTATCCAATTGTGGATGACTGATCCGATTCCCACCCCCACTATAATATATGGAAAGACCTTCTTCAGTGTTTCTAAGACTTTGTCGAAGGAGTATCTGACTCGATCACGTTTTGTCAGCTCTTCTTGTGGTACATCGATACTCTTTGCATTCCTGATAAACTCTTCCACCTGGTTTTCCATGTGTAATTTTTCTATTACTGTTCCGCCAACAACAGCAATCACAAGTCCCAACAGAACATACAAAACAGCAACTTTTATTCCAAATATACTCATTAAGAGAACTAGAGACCCTAGATCCACCATAGGAGACGAGATCAAAAAAGAAAATGTAACGCCCAGAGGGAGCCCTGCACCAGTGAAGCCTATGAAAAGTGGAATTGAAGAACAGGAACAGAAAGGTGTCACAGTCCCCAGAAGTGCTGCAAGTATATTCGCTGGTAGCCCTTTGACATGAGAAAGAATCTTTTTGGTTCTCTCTGGAGGAAAATAGCTTTGGATATAGCTGATGATAAAGATCAAGGAGCAGAGCAGAATGACTATCTTTATAGTGTCGTATACAAAGAATTGTAGCGTTCCACCAACCTTGCCATCAATATCGAGGCCAAAAGCAAATAGAAGTTTTCCAATCAGTATATTCAACCATTTCATCCCAAGTATCTGATCTTGAAAAAATGCCCACATATTGTCTCCATAATATAGATAACTATCTATATATCAATTCTAATTAATTAATGCCGACACGGAGCCGGCATAGAATAAAATCTTATTTTATGAGTTTTTCAATCTCACTGGTTTTGAGGACTCTTCCCATAGATACTATCTTTTCATCCTTAATAAGAGCTGGAGTGCTCATTATTCCATAGGAAGCAATGACGGAATAATCTGTAATATACTCGACAATAGCTTCCACACCTAAGTTTCTGACTGCTTCCTTGGTATTAGCTAACAGTGTCTCACACTTTCTGCATCCACCACCCAATACTTTTAAGTTCATCATTTTTCCTCTCCTTTACGCTTTATCATTTCTCGAGCATTCACATGCATTATCCGAAAATTCTTTATCGCAACAACTTAGCGAAGAAATATAGTTCTTGAACTCCTTAAACCTGGTACAGTTGATGGAATAATGTTGCCACTTTCCGTCCTTATGGGAAAATACAAGGCCACACTCTCCAAGAACTTTCATATGATGAGAAAGTGTGGGCTGTGTAACTTTCAACTCTTCAAGGAGTCTACAACCACACTTTTCACCTTCAACAAGCATCTCAATGATCTTAAGCCTATTTGTATCAGACAACGCCTTTGATATTTCAGATACTTCTTCTCTAGTCATTTCTCCCCCTCATATTGATAACTGTCTATATAAATAATACAACACATAGATACTTGTCAATATGTTGAAGCTTATAAGTAATGGCGCACCCTTTTTGAGTACGCCATTATGCTTAGTTCTTTTTAATCTTCTGGAGAGCTGAGTTGAGGCCTTGAATCTGCTCTTTCTTTATAGCGGGCCCCGCTTGCTTCAAGAGGCTCTCCAGGGTCATTCCTGCCATCATTCTCTCTAGGTTTGCGTTATCTTTTGTAGCGCTGGCTACATCGCCTCTTGTGGCTCTGGCCGCCTCCATCATCCTACCCACAATAACTGCTGTCTGAGGATGTTTCATCAATGCTCCAAGAGTGTCCTTAATAGAGAAGGCGGTGGGGTCAAAAGTATCTCTATCAAACCAGTTTACGACTTCCCTTCCTGGTAAAGAGTACTCTGGATTTGCTTTCTCTACCTTGATGATAGTTGCACTGTCTATAAGTTCTCCTGACACTACAGTTATTACATGCTCTCCTGTAATATGGATCTTGAATCTGAAGATCTTATCACCAGACTTTTTCTCCACTTCTTTCCCGTCCATAAAGAGAGTAACTTCATTTTGGTTTGTATAGACTTTGATTTCTGTTTCGCTTTCCGTTCTCTCTACATATCGCTTACTGCATATGTGAATAAATGGTTCCTTGCTCCAATGTGCTTTATAGAGATAGAAAGCGTCTTTTCGGATCTTTCTATCGAATGTAACAAGCCCCTTCTGGTTCTCACCCTTCTTTCCGCCTTCGTCTCTTCCGTCAGCAGCAAAGTCAAAGAGATTCCAAACATGAGTTG
Organism: uncultured Spirochaetales bacterium; assembly: GCA_945932505.1. Taxonomy (GTDB): domain Bacteria; phylum Spirochaetota; class Spirochaetia; order Sphaerochaetales; family Sphaerochaetaceae; genus Ornithospirochaeta. The sequence continues at coordinate 15,942 of CAMEQB010000008.1, read as the reverse complement.
CCCATAGGTATGGCCTATTCTCTATTAACTTTAATATATGCTCGTGGTATATACACTGATAAGACTCTGAATAATCACCCTTCTCTGGATTCTCACTCTGATACTTTATATTTGCGTCTGCTCCATACTCAGAAAAGCCGATTACTCTATCAGGGTGCTTCTTGTGGTAATCATCGAAGAAACTGTCGTTCTGTTCCAGCTCACCTAGGTACCAACCGAAGTAGAGGTTATAACTTCCGATATCTGCTATGTCTATCAGTGGGCTTTCTTGCTCCAACATAAATACGTGAGCCATTGTGGTAGGACGTGTTTTATCTAAACTGTGGCATAGCTCATTTAGGACTCTATGGTTATCCAATAAGTCATCTGTTACAGCGCCCGATGCTGTTATTTCGTTACTTAGTCCCCAACAGACAATAGACGGATGGTTATAACACTGAGTAACTAGCTCCCTCATCTGAGAGATAGTATTCTCGCGTCCATTAGGCATATGCTGAGTGATATATGGTATTTCCGCCCAGACGATGAGCCCATATTCGTCGCATAAGTCATAGAATTCCCCAGCATGTTGATAGTGGGCTAGTCTTACGGTATTTGCGCCTATCTCACGAATTATTTCCATGTCCTCTTTGTGTTCTTTGATAGAAAGAGCGTTACCCAATCCCTTTCTATCTTGATGGCGGCTCACTCCTCTCAGTGGATATTCCTTTCCATTGAGAATAAAGCCTTTATTGCTATCAAACTCAATAGTTCTGCAACCAAACTTTGTAGATACTTCGTCACCGCTTTCTAGTTTTGCAGTGGCATAGTAGAGATATGGATCATCTGTTCCATCCCAAAGATGAACATTCTCAATAATGAACTCAGCCTTCGAGTATCCATTAGTGGAAGGTACTGTCTTACTCTCTCCGTTTACTATGATTGTTACTCTCCCTGCGTTTTGCCATGTCTCTACATTTACTACAGCGTTTCTCTTTTCAAGGTCCACAATAGGAGTGACCTTTATTCCAGGTGTACCATCTTTTAAGAGTTCAAAATGCTCTTCAGGAACGACAATCAGGTTTACACTTCTATATAAGCCCCCATAGAAAGTGAAGTCTGCTTTCTGAGGATAAACTCTATCGTTTTCAGCATTATCTACTCCAACAGCGATGATGTTTTCTTCTTTGAGGCTCTCTGTAATATCGACACGGAATGTGGAGTATCCACCTTCGTGGTGACATAATATCTCTCCATTGACATAGACATCTGCTGTCATTGCAGCACCTAAGAATTCTAGGACTACTCTATCGCCTTCTTCCATCTCTGGGCGAGAAAAAGCTTTGACATACATTGCCCTTCCCCTCCAGTAGTCGTTTCCTCCGTCCTGTCCGTCTATATTATTCCAAGTGTGTGGAAGTGTCACAGCTTCCCAAGAATTAGGAAAGGTGGATGGAACTTCTGAAGTCTTCTTAAACTTCCAACTATCATTAAAACTAATTGTTCTTCTCATTATTCTTCCTTTATCAATACTGGAGTATTAGCATTAAGCATCATCCTCAGGACTCTACAAGCACTTCTTCTAACAACTTCTGGTGTCATTTCTCCATTCTTAATAGCTTTCAGAATGCACTCTCTATTATAATCCGAGCCTGGCATAATCAGGTCGTTACCACTTGGGGCAGTTTTTTCAGGCCTTCCAGCTTTTTCATTAGTGCTGCCCCAATCTGTCATCACAAGGCCTTCAAATCCCCACTCAGAGCGAAGAATATCTGTCAGTAGGTCATGGCGGTTAGCTGTATATATATGATTCAACATATTGTAGCTGGACATAACTGTCTTTGGCTGGCTCTTCTTTACAGCAATCTCAAAGCCCTTCAAGTATATTTCTCTTAGAGCTCGCTCTGAGACATTTGAGCTGATACCATTTCTATTGTCTTCAGTATTATTACAGCAGAAGTGCTTTAAGCTTACGCCTAAGCCTTTATGGCTTTGGACACCTTTTGTCAAAGAAGCCGCCAACTCTCCAGTTAGTACAGGATCCTCGGAGTAATACTCGAAAGCCCTGCCTCCAAGAGGATTTCTATGGATGTTCATGCCAGGAGAAAGCCAGATTGTGATGCCAAACTGAAGCATCTCTTCTCCTACAGCCTTTCCAATGGATTCTAGTAGCTCCTTATTCCATGTCTGAGCCAAAAGCATCTCAACAGGCCATGCTGTAGCATATCGGTAGACAATCTCGCCTGGAATTCTTTCCAGCTGTGCTTTCATGGCTTTACCCATAACTCCCCAACTATAACGCTCAGGTACCATGGCTGGTGCAAATCCGCCACCAGGGAGTGCTTTGACTTTATTTGCAATATTCACGCCTGCTGGACCATCAGAGAAGAGAACATTTCTTATTCCTTTACCCAGCAATGCTGTTACAGTCTTTCCTCCAGCTCCATGTATTTCTAAAGTGCCCTTAGGTGGGTTACGTAAGTCTCCTCCCTGTAACAGCCAGGCCTCTTCTTCAATAGTTAAGCTATCGAGAATAGATTTCTCCTCTTCTGTTTCTTTAATAGAAGGCTCAATATATGAGACAGTTTTCGTAGTGAAGTCTTCAGGATTAACTCTTAGTCGCATTTCGCACTCTACTCTTTCTTCTCTCTCTTTATCTGGATAAAAGAGTGGTAGTTTATTCTGAAGTGAGCAGCAGTTCTTACACTCTGTTACGACTATAGTTTGTGGGATATCAAAAATAGCAGAGAGATTTGTATTTCTACTGCTGTTACCGACTCGGAGAATATAATCACCCTCGTCCAAGATCCAAGCTGCTTTCTCTTCGTTGTAAGATGTACAATCTTCGAGACTGAAAGATAGATCCATTGTCTCTGTCTCTCCTTTCTCCAGCTCTTTAGTCTTATCGAAGGCAACCAGCCTCTGATACTCCTTATTACTTCCAGGAAGAGATATATAAACCTGCACTACTTCCTTACCGCTTACTTCCCCAATATTTGTTACAGCGACTTTAATGTTGATATTGGTTTTATCGAGGGAGACAGACTTAGTTTCAATCTTGAAGTCTGTGTAACTAAGACCAAAGCCAAAGGGATACCGGACATCTTTATCAAAGGAATCGAAATAACGATAGCCTACATATATTCCCTCTTTGTAGTATTCATTCTTTAAGTCGCCGTTAAGGTAACTGAATTCATCTCCGAAGGGAATATCTTCATAACGAAGCGGGATGGTATCTGAAAGCTTACCAGAGAAGTTTTCTTTTCCTGAGAGAACATCAGAAAGGGCATTTCCTCCCTCTTCTCCACCTTGAACAAAGAGTACTACTGCATCAATGCCTTTAATTTCGTCCAAGAAAGAAAGATCGATGTGTCCACCGACGTTGATGACGAGGATAGTATTCTTGTAAGCTTCACTTACTATTCTCAGATTCTCTCTTTCGATATCTGTAATATAGTAGTCACCCTTCTCAAGTTTTCTATCATTACACTCTCCAGCCTGCCTCATCAACACGTAGATTGCAGTATCTGTTTCACTATTCTCAATGTCTTCTTTTGTAACTAAGCGACCGCTTGGATAACGATAAACATAGCTATGAGCAATGGGTATTATTTCCATTGGATTAACGAGATCCTTGACCTTGTCTTCCACCATATCGTGGTATTCTTGATAGGTGGAAGAATACTCGCTATCGTAGTCATCAAGCCATTTTTCTGTCGTAATCTCGAAGCCAGCGTTCTTTAAGCCATCTTCAATATTGACGCTATATCTCTCTTCGACGCTGCCGCTTCCAAGTCCCCCCTTGACTGTCAACCGAGCTCCCATTCCATATAAAGCGATTTTTTTGTTTTTTAATGGAAGTGCCTTGTTATCATTTTTAAGTAAGACAAAGCCTTCTCTAGCTGCGACTCTCGATAATTCTCTATTCTTTAATTCCAAAACTGTTGGCTCACTTGATAGCGTTCCATATAAATTATTCACTTTACTACTCCAATTCTTCCAGATTCCATTTATCACGCCACATAATCTGTGGCATATCACCCTTCCACTCCAAAGGTAGCCAGACATAGTTTGCTTTTGATGTATCTGCGCTTCCCATCATAGGAGAGCGAAGCATCATCCACATGTCTCGAAATTTGGGCTTTAAGGTTTTATCGAACCTACTGTAAATAGCTCTAACAAAAGCGTCATATTTCTCTTTTGTCATTACATAATCAGGAACCCATCTGTCAGCCATGACAACGATTGTGTCTCTTCCTTCTACTCGGAAGGCTGAGCTAGCTTGAGAATTGAAAGAGGCTGAACTTTCATCATTAACATGAGGATTCCCCAGCACTTTAAATGGCCCCATATAATCATCAGCAACAGCTACTTCACTGGGGTTCGGTACATAACCTATCATTCCGCTGGTCAATAGATAATGCTTTCCATTATGAATGAAGTAAGTAACACCTTCTCTGGAGAATGGGGGCTTTAGTCCTGAATAGACATTAGCTTTCTCTCCTGTGACAGATAGATAATCGTCACTGAGTTTATAAACAACTAGGTCTGTATGATCCAAGTCTACATATAAGTACCCCTCTCCAGTGTTCGGATCTGAGACAAGGTCAAAGTCACCAACTCTTCTTCCATCAGGCTGAAAGAAAGGATTCTCTAGCTTATATGGGCCAAGAAGGGAATCGGAGGAGAGGATTGCAAAGTGAGCTTTATCATTGTACTTGAGCCACATCACATACTTATTTGTCTTCTTATTCTTAATAATATGTGGGCGATCAAGTCTCCTCTCTGGATAGAAAAGGCTCTTTTTATCATCAGTAACCGGCTCAATGATATGCCCTAGGTCTTTCCAGTTTACTAGGTCTTGTGAAGAATAACACTTGACTCCCCATGTCCAAGTCTTACCTTTCTTTCTCGTATGGGACTTATCTTCTCCATACCAATAGTATGTTCCCTCTTCATAGAACATACTGCCACCATGGGCTTCTATTCTCTCTCCCTTTGTATCGAGCCAAACTTCTCCTGGTTTTATATACTTCTCCATTTTTCTTTCCTTATATTCCTGCCAATAAGGCATCTATTTTTTCAAACATCTCTTCCTTGATAGTTCCACCCATTTTCTTTGCTATTTCTCTTATACTCATCTTCTGTAAGCTCATAGGAACCATAGAGATTTGAGGGATGATTCTAGATAAAACTTCCTTTACTTTTGGAACTGATAAAAGCTTTTCTAACGGCATATTTGTGCTGTAGACAGTGCGGAGTGGGACGTTGGGAGTGTATGAGAGACTAAACTCTCCGCTCTCCAGTTCATACTTTCCTCCCCCATAGGGAAGAGTCAACTCAGCCGTAGCTCCAAAAGGAACTATAACAGAGTAGGAAATATCGCCGTTACTCAGGATATTCCAACTTATTTCCCACTTTCCAACGGCACTATCAAACTCACCCTCTATTTTCTTTAATCCATAATTAATATGAGGAGAGAGTTTTGCTTTCCTAAAGCCAGGAAGGATTGGTGAAATACCGAGTACATCTTTATAGATCCACTCCAGTATAGAGCCATAAGCATAGTGATTGAGGCTATTCATGCCGTTTTCAGCAATTTTTCCATTTTCATCTACGCTATTCCATCTTTCCCAAACGGTAGTTGCGCCCATATTCACGGCATAAAGCCACCCTGGATATCCTTCATTCAGAAGAAGTTCGAAGGCTATGTCATCCAGTCCCGCTTCAGTAAGGGTCGGGCAAAGTATTGGTGTTCCTACAAAGCCAGTTCTTAGCTTATTTTCGTCTTTCTTGAATCTATCCGCGAGCTCTGATTTAGCCCTCTCTTTATTTGGGTTCAAACCATGCTCTAAAGATAATAACAGACCAGTCTGAGTCGAGATGGCAGAGCGCCCAGTTGGAGTAAAGTACTCCTCTCTTATATCTTTTAATATTCTTTCTGCCTTCGCTTCATACTTCTCTGCGTCTTCTGTCTTCCCGATAATCATCGCAGCTTTAGAGAGGAGCCTGGTGCTATTGAGGTACTCAGTATCAGCAATAAAGCCTATATCTGTTCCGCCCCGCCTCTCTTCCGGGCTTGATGCATCCAGCGCCAGCCAGTCACCGTAGTGTATATGTCGTCTCCAGCCGTGATCTTCTCCATCGAGGCGGGAGATATAATCAACCCAAGCCTTCATTGATGAATATTGTCTATCTAGTATGGATTTATCGCCATAAAACTCATAGAGAGTCCATGGGATAATACAAGCTGCATCCCCCCAAGCAGCTGAAACGCTTCTATCTCCAAAGGATGGAATTATTTCCGGAACTCCTCCATCCATATCCTTTTGCTCTGTACATAGATCAAAAAGATACTTATTTAGGAAAGCATAACAATCTCTCAAATAACACGCTGTAGGAGCAAAGACTTCTGCATCTCCTGTCCATCCCATCCTCTCGTCTCGCTGAGGGCAGTCAGTAGGAACATCGAGATAGTTATCTATCATACTCCACTCTATATTTGAAATAAGCTGGTTTATCTTCGTGTTCCCTGTTTCGATTCTTCCTGTCCTAGGTAGCTCAGAGTAAAGAGAGAGAGCTACAAAGTCATCTTCTTTTATTTCTGTCATTCCACTTACTTTCACATACCTAAAACCATAGAAAGTAAACTTAGGTTCTATTAAATGGGGTTCTCCATCAGAGATATAAACATACTCAGCCTTTGCTGACCGTAGATTATCACGATAGAAATTACCATCTTGTAGAATTTCCCCAAACTGGAGTTTTACTTCCCTACCCTTTGGTTCATGGACTCTGAGCCTAAATACTCCTGTCATATTCTGACCCATATCTAGGACTGTCTCACCCTTTGGAGTGTGGATTATCTCTTTGACCTTCAGTTCATGGCGCACCTTGACGGGAGTACTCAGCCTCTCCATTAGTTTTCCTTTAGGAGCTTCTGCTATCTTTGCGTTTTCTTTCTCGAGAAGTGGAAGAGTATCATCACGCATCTCGCCGTCGTAGATATTTGAGAAGAAAATATTGGAGCGAGATACTTTCCATTCTTCGTCTGTCCCTATTACATCTTCGCTTCCGTCTTCATACCTCAATCTTACTTCAGCTATTACTTTCCACTCGTCTCCAAAGTATCCTTTACCAGTGCGGTCGCTAGGGGTAAAACGTCCTTTATACCACCCGTTACCAAGTGTTATTGATAATACCCCTTCGCTTTGTATTTCCTTCGTTACATCATAGGTCTGGTACTGGATCCAATCATTGTAGTTATTGCAATATGGAGTAAGGTACTCGTCTCCTATCTTCTTTCCATTCCATGCCGCTTCATATAATCCAAGCCCTGATATATAAAGTCGAGCCGAAGTTACTTTCTTCTTTGGTTTTATCTCTTTACTGAACACTGGATGACGGGAAGTAAGACTATCAGTACTAATCCATTTAGCCTGCCATTCCTCATCCATTTTTCCTGTCTCAAACCAGTTTTCTTCGCTTGTGGCTTTTTCCCCGATATCTGTTTTGACAGATACTCTCCAAGTGTAACGGGTACGAGGTTGGAGAACTATATCAAGTATAGTACTGGTGCTATCCAAGTCTCCCCATCCTGAGTCAGCAATAATAGCATCGTCTTTTTTTACGACGACTTTTGCTTCCTTCTGTCTTTTTCCTCTAGCATCCTCGACTTTCCATGAAAAGACAGAGGATGGCATAAAGTATCCTAAAGGATTATTTAGATGGTTGACTTTACACTCTTTTATGTACATTTAGTTATCTCCAAATAAATTATCTTCAACTTAGCCTCTTCTATGGAAAGAGATGACCAACCATAGAAGAGTATGTTTTATTTCAGCTTGAAAACATCGCCCTTTGTAATGCCGTTTTCGTTAAAGCTATCAACAGCTACATAGTATTCCTGGCCTTTAATGAGAGTAGAAAGCTTTACTTGATCTGAGTCATATACAATCCAGCTCATATAGAGTTTATCGGGATTAATTCCATATCTTACGTTGCAGCCTTGAGAGGAAGGAATATGATTCCAAGAGACAACAGCGTCCATATCCCCCACTCTTTCTCCCACCGCTTTTGCCTTCTCTGGCTTTGGGCCATCCCCTATTCCAAAGACTCTAAGCCCACTAATTCTCATTCTCTGGTTATAAGGGAACTTTACTCCAGTGACTTTAATAAACCTTGCCCTGACTCCATCTAAGTATTCATGGTAGCTATTGGAGCACTCTTTCTCAACATTCTCCAATACTCTCCAGTTCTTTCCGTCACTACTTATTTCAAGTTTGTATTGAGTAATCTGAGGCTTTGTTTCAATATGCCGAGTCTTTCTCTCGTCTCCATAGCTATCTATGGGGAAATCTACAATAAGGCTATCATCAGCAAAGTTAACTTGTATGGCTCTCACGTCATACCCTTTCTCTAAGTCTAAAGTAATCCATTCTCCTGGATTCTCTCTACCAGCACTCCACCAAGTTCTGATATCTTCGTCTACTGCAAAACTAGGATTACTGTTTTCAAGTGTCGACGATACAGTTATAGGCTTCTTGTAGGAGAGAAGCATCCACTCAGGTTTTACAGATGAAGGGTCATTCTTCTCTTGAGGGATTAGGTGAGGGTAATCTGCAAAGTTCTGATCAGAGTACAGTATTCCGTCTTCATCAAAGAAAGCAGGGAATATGCCCACTCTACGCTCGAAGGAATGGTTTACGCTGATACGCATAGTAGATGCATGCCAGTAGTTGCCATATTTATCTTGAATTGTGGAACCGTGGCCAGCACCTGTTATAAATCCACCGGGCTTAGAGGAGAAAGGATTACTCTTTTGAAGTGTAAAAGGCCCTAGAGGCTTATCTGAGACATAAACGCCATCGGAGTATGTATTATACTCTGTCCCTGGGCAAGCGTACTGAAGATAATATCTTCCGTCATGCTTTGTCATAAAGGCGCCTTCGATATATGGCCTTCCGATGCTATCGAACATCTTTTGAAGTGCTTCTTGGTTATACCCCATTTTCTTTGACATCATCTCTGGCACTTCTATCTTTCCTGTCTCAGGGTTTACCAGCTTCTTCAAGTGTTGATAAACAAGACTATCTTCTTTATGGGAAACACCATTTTCTCCTGCACGCTCATACCCCAGCTCTGTTTCTCTTCCCCAAATAAGAGGGACCACGTCGCTTTTGGGAAGCATTGTTTCTCGGTCCATCTCTACGCCGTATATCGGGTCAGTATTAGTGCATCCCCAATAGAAATATACTCTGCCGTCTTCATCCTCAAATAAATCCGGGTCCCAGAACGGGAATGGTGCACTCACTTCTTCAAACTCATCAGAGAGTGGATCCTTTGTTCTAAGAATAGGACAGTTTCTCTCACGTCTAGATGCAGAGAAATATAAGTATTCACCAATCTGTCTTACATCCGGGGCATAATCATAGATAAGAAGATTCTCGTTGGGATGGAAATCCCAATTCAATAAATCATCGCTATACCAAAAGCCAGCGCTCATTGAGACAAACAAGTAGTATTTTCCATGAAAGAGAATAAGAGTTGGATCGGCGCCTTCTCTATTTCCGCTTTTTTTGCCACCTTCATTTATATGCTGATATCTGTACCCAAGATCCAAGGGATTACAATATGTCTTCTTTCCTTCTTTCATTCCCCCTCCTTTTATGTAAAATACTTATTGTTTGCTTTGCAATTATTACTTAAATGGTGAAGAACCAAAAAAATATAGTCTGATTTAACTTTCTGTTTATTGGGTAGCGGCAGATACCGCCACCCACAAATTATGTTTAAGTTGTTTACTTATTCTTCTTTGCTGCCTTTTTTTCAGCTTTTACTCTCTTAGCTTCTCTTTTACCAAGGATCTTCTTGTTCTCCACTTCGAAGTTCAAGCCCTTCTTCTGGCACTTTTCTTTTAGTTCCTTGATTCTTATTTCTTCAGCTTCTCTTTCCTGCTCTTCTATTTCCCTCTTCTGGAGAACATCTGCAGGAATATATTCGATACCAAGTTTTGCACAATCAGCGATCTTTCTATCCTGCAGTTCTTTTGAAACCTGTGGCATCTGGTACTCGAGGCGGAATACAAAGCAGAATATAAAGAAGAACATAAGACCAATGATTATATAGCTTCCCTGATAAGCGAAGTTAATCCATCCTGTTGCAGCAGCACTCTGATCTGCAAATAGTGCGACGCCTGATGGAGAAACTCCAACCTGCTGTGGCTGCATATAGCCAGTAGCCATGAGACCTAGGTTGAAGATACCCTGTGCTATACCGACAGCGAACATCATTACGGCACTTACTGTTCCACCAGTTAGGCCATCACATCTTACTCCAGTCTTCCACTCTACGTGGTCGATAAGGTCTCCCACAAATGTAAGTATTACATAAGAGAAAGCGATATTGCCAAATGCAGCCAACGCTGATCCCATATAGATCATCATTCCACTGCCAGGATTAAGATAAGCGATCACAGATCCAATTGTTGTTAGAATTCCACCCATCCAAATGCACTTTGTTCTTCCAAACTTTTTCATTAATGGGAGAAGAATTAAGACTCCAGGCCCCATAGGAGACATGGCAATCATCTGGAACTTTGCTTGGATTGTTGCATAAGAACCATAAGCATTACCATTAACAACCCATCCGCAGTAGTAGACTAGAGAAATATTACGCATATTGGCCAATGTGTTCCAAATAAGAATAATCAAGACAAATAGAATCCAATATTTTGTCTTCATACATGCCTTAAGCTGTGAAAGCATGGATGCTTCTTTCTTTGTTCCGATTTTCTCTGCCTTAGCCTTATCTTCAATACCAACCTGGTTCCTTCTCTCTTCTGTAACACGTTCACGTGTATAGAAATACTGGACAAAAGTAAGAGGAAGCGAAATACAAGCAACAATTGACATTGTCAACAGGTATCCTTCAGCATTATTTCCATGAACTGCAGCGCAGACTGCTGTAAGGATCATAGGGAATATGATTGAAACCATACCGGTTCCGATGTTCATAGTAATGCTTGCAGCCATTGAAAGGTTTTTTCTCTGGTTTACGTTTCTTGTGGATACTGCAGCTGAAAGCTCTTTAGACATATTCCACATTGTGTATGCAACGCTATAGTAGAGGTTGTATGCAAATACTACCCAAATAGCTTGGTGAATAGGCTGACTAAATGGCATCCAAAACAATAGGATGATGCTTATTGTTACAAGTGGCGCTGATATCAAAAGCCAAGGTCTTACTTTACCTTGCCTACATGTTGTTGAGTCGATTACTTTCGCCATAACAAGGTTTGTAATAGCATCAACTAATTTTGATACAACAGGGAAAAGAACCATGAATGTTGCAATCCATGCTCCTTTCGATACTGTAAGGCCAAGAATATCTGTCAGATACTGGTTAAAGTAGCTGTTGACTACAGACTGGCCCAAAAGCATACCATATGGACCCAATACGTATCCTAGCCACATCTCTTTTTTTGTGGTATTGGCTGATTTAATACGTGAATTCCATTTAGAACTGGTAAACGCGTTACTCAGTAAACCTTCTTTTGTTCTACTCACTTTTTATCTCCTTGTTTTTATTCTCTCCGGTAGATTTTCCACTCTTTGCTTCATCATAAAGGCGTTTTCGATATACTAAAAACAAGAAAACTGTGTTTTTGACAGTTATTCTGTTGAGTTTTTCTTATTTTTATCTCTATATTCCAAAGGACTTAAACCAGTCTCCTTTCTAAAGGCCTCAGCAAAGTAGCTCTGAGAACAGAAATGGAGTTCGTCAGCAATATCTTGGATGCTTTCATTAGTGAATAATAGAAGCATCTTTGCCTTCTCGACTCTGGCTTTCCTTAGATATGCATTTATAGGCATATGCATCTCTGCCTTAAACTTTCTACCTAGGTAATTCTCTGAGTATCCCACTTTGTCGGAGAGAAAAGAAAGTGTTATCTCTTCTTCTGGATGCACATCGATATAATCACAACTGTCCCTTACCGCTTTTGAAACGCCTTCAGTGTTATGTAATCTGTTTACTCTTCTTATAAAATCATCGTACATTGTGTGGCTTACTGCAGCCACTTGAGAAACAGAGTGGGAGTTATCGACACTTTGTATATATGTATCGCTGAGAGTATAGGCCATTTCGCTAGATAAGCCTCCTTCAATGGCAGCGCGGGTACAGAGTGTAATAAACGCAACGACAGAATACTTTGCCTGCCTGATTGGATCTGAGCTATCTACTCTTATTCCAGGGCTGGCTACTCCAGCTTCTGCTAGGACTTTATGGTAATCCAGGTTTCCTGTCCTAACCATATCTAATAACTTCTTCTCAGTAAGAGGAGAAGCATGAGGAGCTTTACCTTTCTTTTCTTCGTTTGCTTTCTTCTTCGATACTTGCCTTGTGGTGTAATAATCAAAATTGCTTGTTCTTATATTTTCTTGGTTAACATAGTAAGAAAGTATTATGACATGTTGGAAGAAAACAATAATAGAGATACATGGAAGATACTTGAGATTGCTTATTAGATTCCATTTGTTAGAGAACTCAAGGCTTAAGGGCTCAAGTAGATCATTCCAAATCTGTGGAGTAGGCTCTTTGTTAAGAATTGGTCCAAGTATAAAGTAAGTGCCATCGTCCTTTTTTCTTTTATTCTTTACGACTCCCCACATTAGCCCTATATCATCACTGACAATTAAAGGGGAGTCCTTTTGTGAATAATGCTCAAGTATGGCTTCTTTTCTTCCTTTTCCTAAAAGTAGGACTTTATAAAGATTGGGGCTTTCACTAGTTGTGTATAAAACTTCTAAGTCATCGTCATAAATCCAGGAAGAGACGCCATAACACTCCATCATCATATCGAAGAACTTCTGAATATAAGTATCGATCATTATTTCGCCTCCTTCTCGCGATTTAAGGAAGCTTCCACGACAGCACAGCTGCTGTCCATGATGAAAGCAGCTACTTCTTCTACGCTTTCTTTGCAATTTGATCTCAGCCAAGTGCTAAGTATTATCCCGCTTCCGTGAGATATGAAGTTATAGAGCATCTCTGCCTTGTGGTCATCGGACGGGTAAAACTTTTGTTGAAGGATTGGAAAAGAAAGAGAATAAAGAAGTTGGAATGTCCTAGAGGGGAGATCAGACGCGGCGTTCTCTGAACATAGTACATAGTACTTGCCACCATACTCTTTCATATGATTTAAGAGCTCAATAAGCATACTTAGGTATGTACCGTTAGATGAGAAGGCTCTTGATTCCAGAAAGCTCTTTAGATCAGAAAGCACTTTGTCTTCCATTGTGTTTTGTAGTTCTTTTAAGTCATAGAAGTGCTTATAGAAGGTGGCACGATTAATATCTGCCATGCCGCATATCTCAGATACTGTTATCTTGGATACATGGTTTTTCCTTAGTAACTCAAGAAAACAATTCTCTATACTTTCTCTTGTTTTTTTACTTCTTATATCCATTCCCTCTCCTTTTGGCGACACATTCACTCTATCTGTTGGTTGTTTTCACATATTCCTCTATTTATACTTATATCATACTTTTTCAACAGGTGTTGCCAATTTTTTATAGACAGAGGATAAAATGAAGGAAAGAATCTCAAGCGCATTACCTAATTCTCTAATTAAGTCAGACCATGTAACCTCCTCAGAGAGAGTTTTGGGATACTTCATCGGTCCTTGCATGGCTTATATGGTCTACAATGGGCTCGCTGGCTCTTACCTCACTCAGTTTTATACAGATGTATTGGGAATAGCAGGTGTCATTCTAACATGGATGCCACTATTATCGAAAATACTAAGCAGCATCATCGGGCTCCTTATTGGTCGCGTCATCGATAAGACGAAGACAAAACAAGGTAAAGCTCGACCTTGGATACTATTATCCGGCATTCTTTTTACCCTTTGCGGCTTCCTTTTATATGCTGTTCCAAGAGCAGCATACTCTCTTCAAATAGCGTGGGTTGTTATAAGCTACAACCTCTTTTTCAGCCTTGCTTTCTCCACTTATTCTCTGAGCCACGCAATGATGGTGCCTCTCTCCACAAGAGACACAAAGGAACGCGATAGCCTAGCCATGCTGTCGTCTATGGCAATATCAATGTTGCCAGGAGCTCTTACTACAGTTGTAATGCCTTTCTTAGTTCGTTCTATTGGTGTAGGAGACGCAGCAAGAGGCAACTGGCTGAAAGTCATGTGTTTCATCTCTATCTTCGCTATTCCTGCTACATGTATCGAATACTTCTTCACGAGAGAACGTGTAACCTCAGAATTGAAAGATAAGACAGAGGATGTTCCTTTTTCAGTACAGGTAAAAGCATGCTTTACTAATAAGTACTGGGTTCTAGTCATTGTTTTCACTCTCCTACTACACCTCTGTAATTCTATGAGCCACAGCTCCATGATCTATTACTGTAACTGGGTTCTTGGTAACTCAGTCCAGTCCGGTACTACAAAACAGCTTCTAGTGAACGTCATAGGACAGGCTCCTATGGGATTTGGCATAGTACTTCTTTGGCCAATGGTAAGGAAATTCGGAAAGAAGAGAGTAACTATCGTCGGGTTTATTATCGCATGCATGGGAAGCATAATGGTAGCAGCAGCTGGAAGCAGATTAAACTTAGTTCTCATTGGTCTCTTTATTAGATCTATAGGAAGCTTACCTACCTATGTAATGGCATCGTACCTCGCTGATGTTCTCGACAACGTAGAAGAGGAAAATGGTATAAGAGCTGATGGCTTCTCTGCCTCCGTCAGCAGTATGACTCAGACAGTAGCTCTGGGCCTCTGTCAGACAATACTGTTATTTGGCATAAGCTTCTTTGGCTATATTCCACCTTCCTCAACTACAGAAATCGTTGCTCAGCCAAGCTCTATCGTCAACTTCTTCAGATTCTGCTTTGCCTTTATGCCAATAATTGGATATGGAGTGTCTGCAATACTTATAAGCTTCTATAAGCTTGAAAGCAAAAAGAATGCTTAATAGGAATACATTTTGAAAGAACAAAATCTGAGAAAAAACTGACATCACGACGAATTTCTTATGATGAAGCCCTCAAGCATGGTTACAATGTAAAGGCCATAGTCAATGCAAATGTTTCCATTTCAGGAAGCGTGGATGCATTTCCGAAGCCTCCTATATCAGATTTTGCATTGGAAAACTTATTCTGTATGGAGGATTTCGACCGTTTTTATTACCAAAGACACTCTTACACCGAACGTAAGGATTTCGATTCTTTCATGATCGGTTATACCTACTCGGGAAATGGAATACTTAGATATGGAGGAAAAGAATACAAAATAGGAAAAGAGGATGGCTTCTATATCAACTGTCGCGATTATCATTATTACAAAGCGGTTTCCGATGTTTGGGATATAGGCATCTTGCATATCGGAGGACCATTACTCAGCAATCATCATGATCAATACATGCAATATTCTTCCCCTATTTTTCATGAATCTTTTAACGGGAAAACCCAAGAATACTTAGAAGAATTACTCACTATCTATAGTCGTCCCATACTCAATCGAGACTGGATGGCATCAAACTGCATTGATAGCCTCTTGACCCATCTACTAAAAATGAAGGCAAATGAAGCGACCAAAGATTCTTCAATGCCAGAGAATATACGGAAACTTGTTGAATATATAGACAATAATTATAAAGAGCCTATTACCCTTGATTCTTTGTCAGACTACTCTGGAGTATCAAAATACTACCTATCAAGAGAGTTCAAGAAATACACAGGCTTCTCTCCCTATGACTATATAGTATCGTTAAGGATCAGCAAGGCTAAATCTCTTCTTATCAACACAGATATCCCAGCAGCGAAGATTGCTTTAGAAGTAGGCATTCACGATATCAACAACTTCAATAACTTATTTAAGAGAAAGACAGGAACCACCCCCAAGCAGTATCGAAGTAGGCAATGAATCAATAACTGTAAACTATAACTTTC